>NZ_JBJGYZ010000012.1:0-128503 GCF_054050275.1 Geodermatophilus sp. SYSU D00691 | reverse complement strand
CTTGGTGCGCCCCTCGACCAGGACCGCGGTGACCACCAGCTCCGGCATCCCCATCGCACACCCCTCACGTCAGGGTGTGAACGATGTCCCGAGACAGGTGTGCACGATGTCCTGAATTCACACACCCCCTCGGACACCAGTAGATGCTCACCCGTTGCCGCGGTGTGCGGGCGGGTTGGAGGGGTCGGCGAGCCGGGCTCCACCTCCTGATGGGTTTTCCAGGCGTCCGCGCGCACGTGCGTGAGATGCCCATCGCGGCGGCAAGGTGGGCCTGCTTCCCTCCGCCCCTGCTGCGGAGCGACGATCAAGTTGCGGCCGTGGAGCGTGGTGCGCGCGCGCCGGCCGGCGACGTGGCCCGGTGCCAGCGGCGCTCCCGCGGGTCAGCCGCTCGTGGGCGGCCTGCCAGAGGTGACCCGGGCACCTCCTGCTACAGGGACCCGGTCCGGTCCTTCCAGCGGATCGCCTCGACACCTGCCGCTGGCGGTCCATCACGCCCAAGCCCACTCCTCATCGGACACCACGGTCTGATGTTTCCCGCAGTCTCGTGAGCCGCTGACCTGGGCGTCAACATCCATGGGACACGCCCAGCTCGGCCACCATCTGAACCCCGGGCGGTTGACCGGTGCCCAGCGCGAGGCCAGCATGACCGAAGCCAGCGCCCTCCGGACGACCCGCCGTGCGCACGTCCCTAGTAACAGGGAGAGCACATGAGCAACGCAGAGACGATCACGGTCCCCCATCTCGGCACCTCGACGATCGGTTACAAGCTCGGCAAGGCCTACGACGCCTCTCTCCCAACGCTGGTCATGGTCAACTCGTTCACCACCTCGGTGGAGCTGTACCGACCCCAGTTCGCCGACGAGAAGCTGGCGGCCACCACCAACCTGCTCGCTATAGAGCCGTACGGTCACGGCCAGACCCGCGCCTCATACGAGCAGTTCACCTACTGGGACTCCGCGATCGCGAATCTGCAAGTCCTCGAGGCGCTCGGCATCCGCGGGGCGTTCGTCCTGGGCACGTCGCAGGGCGGCTGGGTAGCGGCCCGCATGGCCATGCTCGCCCCCCGCACCGTGAAGGGCATCATCCCGCTCGGCACCTCGATGGACTTCGAGAGCCAGCGCAGCCGCAACCTCGGATGCTGGGACGGGGTCGGCTTCTGCGCGCCCGCCATCGACGCACTCGCCGAGAGCGTCGACGAGGACTGGGTGATACCGACCGAGCTCGTCGACGCCGTCCTCGCGGAGGGTTTCGGCGAGACTGTGCCGCCCGAGGAGCGCACGTTCTGGCACACGACGCATCAGGAGAACTACCGTGGCGATGCGGGCCGTGAGCGCCTCCGCATCAGCACCATCAATCTGAGTGACCGCGACGGCTTGCATGGCCGCCTCGACAGCGTGCGGTGCCCGGTCCTGTGGATGCACGGCACTGCAGACAGGGTCTACTCCGTCGCCAACGCCCAGGCCGAGATCGAGCTCCTCGTCAACAGCGCGGCCGCCGAGCTCCGCGTCGTCGAGGACGGTCAGCACTTCCTGAGCGCCTCGAACCCCGAGGACGTCAACACCGCGACAATTGAGTTCATCAACCGCTGGAAGTAGCCGCATCTCCTTGCGCCGGAGCACGTGGTCAGGAGGGCCACATCGCGACCCCGGCATCGTCCCCCTGCCCGGGCGCTGCCCGAATACAGCCCAGGGTCGAGCAGGTGAGGCGGACGCCGGTCACCGGGGCGAGCAGACCCGGCCTCGCCCCATCCCACGAACACCATGGCGTAGGCCTTCGGGAAGGCGGTTCCCCCTACCCGGTCCGCCGTGGCGGCCGACAAGCGCGCTACAAGGCCCACTAGCGCAGGGCACAACGGGCGAGCCGGCATTCGCACGGAAGCCGAGACGCGGTGGGCTAGAGGTTCGAGGCTAGGACTGCCACCGCCTGCGTACGTCGTCGGCGAAGGCCGCGTACTCACGGACCGGGAGGACCTCTTCGAGGGTGAGGTGGTGACTCATCGGCAGGGCGCCCATCACGATCTGGTCGAGCTGATCGTGTGACTCGACCTCCACGATGCCGAGGACCCGGCGCTGCCCGGCGACCTTGTACAAGCTCTTGATGATCCCGCCCTCAATAGCGGCGAGCGCCGCCTGTGTCTCCCGCTCCCATTCGTCCCAGAACTCGTCACGGTCGAGCCGGGTGTGTTCGACGCGGAAGCTGACGTGAAAGAGCACGGGGCACTCCAAGTGTCCAGGCGGCGCCTCGACCGACGCTGCTGCGGTTGGGGTGGCCGACAGCGTGCTCGCGCCCTGCCTGCGAGACAAGACGTCGGACAATCACGGAGAAGACGGCGGCAGTTCTCTACATGCGCTCCTCGACATGCGCTCAGTTGCGGACGGCAGTTCTCGTTCTACGGTCCTCTCGAGATGGAACACCGGCCTCCCTAGAGCCGTGTGCGTATCTAGCGAGTCGCTCCTCGGACACTCATTGCCTCGGCGGCCGTGCAGGTCAGCGGCGTCGCGGCTCGCGCGCTTCAGGGCGGCCGCGGCAGTCACCCGCCGCCGTCACCGATGCGCGACGCTTCCCGCTCGGGATGCCAGGGCCTCCGGTGGAGGAGAAACTGGAACGCACCGGATCGCAGGGCGGCTGGGGGTCGGTAGACGCCGCGGGCTTCCTGCGCGTCCTGTCGGTCGGTGGACCGCAGGGCGCACCGCAGCTCTGCGCCGACCTGCGCGAGGAGGCTCCATGGTCACCCCCGATCCCGTCGCTGGCACCGAGTTCTGGCGTGAGATCAAGCCGATCGACAAGGAGAAGGTCTTCCGCAAGGACGCCGCACCCGAGGTCTTCCTGCCCGACACGATGACCGACGACGACCGCTTCTTCGTACCGCTGTCGGAAACCGTGTTCACCCGGCCGTTGTGGATCTCCCTCGCCCAGAACCGGTGGGCCGATGTCCTGATGGCCAAGCAGCCAGGTCTGGTCAACCGGCACTATCACCCTCACCAGGTATTCGGCTACACGCTCTCTGGCCGGTGGAGTTACCTCGAACACGACTGGGTCGCCACCGCCGGCACCTTTGTCTACGAGGCGCCCGGCGAGGCCCACACACTGGTGGCGCACGAATCCTCCGAGCCCATGCGCGTCCACTTCAACGTCACGGGACCGCTGATCTGGCTGGACGAGAACGGGGAGCCCAACGGCACCTTCGACGCGTATGACTACCTGGAACTGGCGCGGGAGCACTACGAGAAGGCCGGCCTGGGTGCCGAGGCGGTGAACAAGCTACTGCGGTGACCTGCCCGCCGCCGGCCGCGAGCGCAGCCGACGTCCTGGGCCGGTCAGGCCTGCTGACACGGTCGTGCTGAGGCGACTCGGGTTCCCGACACGAGAAGGTCGGGAGCTCGTATCCACCCCCCGACCATCCTGAAGCGCACAATCCGCGTCTTGATGTCCCGTACCGATGACAGTTGGAGGCTCGGAACGGACACGGCGACGGTAGTGGTCGCCGCGGTGGTGTGACCAATCGACGGCGTCATCGTCCTTCGGCACGCCCGCTCGATGCCTCGAGGTCACACATTGGCCGGCAGAAGTCTCGGACGCCGCTGACCCTCCCCCATCGGCGATCAGGCACTTACACCAGTAGCAGCTTCTGATGGCGGCCAGCGACGATGTCGGCCGAGGGCTGCTCCTGGCCGTCTGAACGGGATGGCCGGGAACCCAGCCATCACCAGTCGGCAGTCACCCCTGATAGCCGCTGCCCTCGGGCGGGAGGGCGCCGTCCTCCCGCCACGTCGGTGTCCGGTGACTCCCCCTTCCCCTGACACACACGAGGGCAGGCGCGGGGCCGGCACGGCGGACGAAGGCGCAGTTGTGTTGTCGGCTCGACGAACGCCCGGCACACCGCGTCGCCCACCCACCCCTTCGCCCCGGCCACCACGACGAGAGCGGAGGGAGCCATGCCGTCCAACCCGTCCGCGGCGCGACCGTGCCCCGCTGTCGAAGCACCAGCGGCAGGAGCGACCCGTTGTCCGCATCCCTGGCCGCCGGTCGTCCGGAAGAGAGGTCATCAGGCAACCCACGGAAGAGATCGTCGGTACGCCGGCGGCCAATATGACGCGCGAGGAGATCGAACCATGAGCATGAACAGCATCGACGCCGCAACCGGCACGCGGGACATCAAGAACCACGAGAGCACCAGCTTCGCCGACCTCGGAAAGGAGATGTGGACCTACCTGACCGGCAAGGGGGCCGCCATCAACTACGAGTTCGTCGACATGGTCGTCGAGGTGCCCCGGGAGACCGGAGCGGACGCGCCTCGCGCGGTGTGGCGGCTCAACGGCACGCTGCGCATCACGACCACCGAGAACGCCAGCCGGGGATGATGCACCCCCACGGCCCCGTCCACCTGTCCGGCGAGCTCTCGCTGGAAGTGGACGGGGTGGGCGTCCAGGTGCACGCCAACGGCGCGGACGTGCGGATCGTCGCCGAGGACGTGGGCGCCTTTGTAGTCCGGGTCCGGGAGGCGGCGACCGCACGGAGCGGGTTGGCGCCCGGCCGGCGGGACCTGAGCGGCTTGGCCGAGGCCCTGGCCGCCTCCGGGATCACCGCGCACCTGGAGTCCCCCACGCGCTCGGTGGCCGTCGTCGGCGCTGGCGTCGACTCGCCGGCCGGGGCACTGCTGCTGGGCACCCGGCGGGTATGCCCCCGCGCCGCGTTGGCTGTCATCGCCGCCGGCGGCGGCCGCCGGTTGCTCGCCGCGGGCGCGGCGACGGTGCTGTTGGCAGCCGTCCTGCTACGACGCCGCCGCCGGTGATCCGTCAGCGGGCGCGGCCGGTCATCGTGCCGACCGCGCCCGAGGGGGCCGCCCTCACTCAGGCGTCGGCGACCGCTCCTCGGCGAGTCGGCGGGCGAACAGCGGCGGGAGGTAGCGCAGCATCAGGGCCGACCACACCACATGCGTGAGCATGGACGCCTGAATTCCACCGGTGATCCGGCGCTGCTGCGCGAAGAGCAGACCCATTGGCACGCTCGCCAACACGAGCGCCGGGTTGCGGGTGGCGGTGGTGGCCAGCCCATAGACCGCGGTCGAGGCGAGCACCGGCCGGGCCGGGCCCGCCGCCGCGTAGACCGAGCCGCGAAAGAACACCTCCTCCGCCACGCCGTTGGCCAGCGTGGTGGTGAGCACGAGCGGGGTCGTCCCCTGGTCGGCGTAGCGGAGCACCGAGCCGATCGCCCGTTCCAGGACCGGGATCCGCCGCGCGACCAGCGCCGCGGCGTAGAAGGCCCCGAAAGCGCCGGCCCCCGAAGCCACCGGCGTGAACACCGGCCGGCGCAAGCGGTCCCCTGGCCCGAACATCCGTCCCAGGTGCAGCGGCCCGGACGCCAGCCCACCGACCACCCAGGTGCCGGCGACCCCGAGGGTCAGCCAGTAGAACCGTGGTGAGCCCGGCGGCGTAGACAGCGACGCGCCCAGCAGCGACGCGCCGGTGACCGCGGTGGCGCCGGTGACCCGCCGGCGGCGCCGGAAGGCCTCGTCGCTCTCCCAGTGGTCCCGGGGCACGCGTCGCAGCAGCGGCCCGGCCGCCCGCCGCACCCAGGACGGCAGCACCTGGACCGCACGCAGGCGGGTCACCGCCGCGCTCCGCGGCTCAGCCATCCGCCACGCGGCTCACCAACTTGCCGCCGGCGTTCCTGTGCCCGTTCGACCAGGGCGGCCATGACCATCTCGTCGTAGTCCATCGGCTCGAAGGGCACGACCGAGCGGATGGCGTCGTCGGTGACGATCACCTCGTTGGTCATGGAATCGATGAGCGAGCGGCCGGTGGCCACGTCGACGTCGGTGACCAGGGCCAGCCAGCGCGAGGACAGCTGCGGGCTGAGCAGCGGCACGGGGACGACGAACAGGTGCCGGTTCTGTATCTCGGCGACCCGGGTCATCATCTGCAGGTAGGTGAGTACCTCCGGGCCCCCTACCTCGAACACCCGCCCGGCGGCCTCCGGTGCCTCGAGGACACCGACCAGGTACCGGACGACGTCGGCGACCGCGATCGGCTGCGTGCGCGTGCTGACCCACCGCGGCGTGACCATGGCGGGTAGGTGCGCCACGAGCTGGCGGGTGAGCTCCCACGACACCCCGCCGTGACCCACCACGATGCCCGCGCGCAGCACCGTCACCGGCACACCGGTGTTCCCCAGCAACTGCTCGACTTCGCGGCGGCTGCGCAGGTGCCGGGACAACTGGTCACCGTCCTGGCCCAGGCCGCCGAGGTAGATGATCCGGTCAATCCCGCTCGCGGTCGCGGCTCGGGCGAAGGCGCGCGCCGCGTCGGCGTCCCTGCGCTCGAAGTCCGGGTCGTCGAGGGAGTGCACGAGGTAGTAGGCGACCTCGCAGCCCTCGAGTGCCCTCCGCAGCGATCCCTCGTCCCCGACGTCTCCGGCGACCGCGCTGCCGGCCCCGTCGTAGCGCTCCGGCCGTCGGGTCATCGCCCGCACGTCGTGGCCCGCTGCTTCGAGCGCGGTGGCCAGCCGGCTGCCCACGAACCCGGACGCGCCGGTGACCAGGATCCTCATCGGCACAGCGATGACCCGGGTGGGTGGGGGGCGCGACCCGTCCGGCCCCGGAAACGGACCCATGTCAGCCGAGGATCCGTACACGCCGGTGACCGCGGGTATCGGTACCGTTCGCGCCCCAAACCCAGCGTCTCCCCAGCATCCCGATGCAAGGCCCGGACCTCAGCCCTCATGGAGGCACCTGCGGGTTGGCCGTACGACGGCCGAGTCACAGAGGGACTCGGACGCCGGCGTTCCAGGAGTCGAGGGTCCTGTCGATCCGCGCCCGGCAGCTGACGACGTCCCTGCGCGCGGCAGGCGTGTCCTCGTGGCGCAGGGCAGCGGTGGCCGCCGCCAGGTCCAGGCGGGCCAACTCGAACTCCACGAGGAGGACGTCCGGGTCGTCGTCTGCGGTGATCACGCTCATGGCCAGTCTTCGTCCCCGCCGGTGGGCGCGGATGCATCGGATTCGCCTCCATGCTGCCGCTGCCTGTGCTCCGCGTGGGCAGTTGCCTCCCACGTGTCCAGGCCCCATCCGGCATCTGGTCGACCGACGCCTTCCGGCGCCTCAGCTGGCCTTTCGATGAACGGCCGCTCAGCTCCGCCGGAGGTACACGCGTTGGGCTATATGCCAAGTCGCCCCTCGGCCCTCGGACACCACTTGGCGCACACCGGGTACCGCCAGACCGGCGGGCCGTCGCTGGGCCGCTGGCCTGCCCACCGACGAGCTTTGGACATCGCCGCCTGCGCTCACGCACACATGGTCGACGCGGGGGCGCCGCCCCGCCGTACTTCCTGAGCGATCGGTGGTTTGCGCACCCCAGATGCCGCGGGGCACTACGACGAACGCTCCTGCGGCAAAGGACGACCCGGGGCGGCAAGGTGGTCTGCTGCTCGGCGGGTCAACAGTGCCGCGACGCCCGTCGCCGGGGCCAGCACGCGCGTCTTCATGGAGCCCTGGCGACGCTGTCTTTCGCTGGACCTGGCGCGACTTCTCTGGGCGCGCCCTTCGTCACCCTCCACGACGTGCCTCTTCACTGGGTGTCCGCCCCATCGTCGGCCGTCACCTCGTCCGAGAACGGGGGCGAAGGGCCCGTCCCGGAAGGCCCATGAGCGCCTCCTGCAGCGTCGACACCGAAGGACGTGGCGAGGCGCGGAGATGCCGCGCTCAAGGCAACAGGGCAGACCTCTCGGTCCAGCGGGAACCGTGTGCGTATGTAGCGTGTCGCCCCTCGGACACCACGTGTTGCACCCGCATCCGCCGTGTTCACTTCGGCGGCCAGTTCGCCGCTGTTGTGGTGGTAATCGAGGCGTACTCCGAGTTCACCAATAGAGGCCGGCCTTGGCCTCGACAGATGCCGCTGACAGGCGGCCGGCCGGCAGACATGTCGCCGAGCGCTGCGGTGAAGTCCGCCCGGTCGCGATCACCAGGCCCTTCAGCTCCCGGCGATAGTGCCCATGTGGTTCTTCCCCATCGCCTCGTCACCGGCAACACCGACGTTCCGATCACGCCGGACCGTCATTACCAGCGTCGCCTGCACGTCACAGCCAGACAGCCTGCGGTCATACGGGTACGCCCAGGCAGGCCAGGAGCGCCCTAGCTGCCCGCCGCAGAGACTCGAACAGCGGCATGAGCTGGAAGACCGTCAGCTGGTCCGGCGGTCCGGCGAGATACTCGCGCAATGCTCGTGCCGCCTCTCGGAAAGCGAGGACCTCCGCGGAACACCGCATGACCGCCTGCCCGGCACCGCTGAGCAATTCCTCGATCGGGCCGACGATGTCGTCGACCTTGCCGCCCCACACGTCCACTTCCGTCGTGGTCATGGGCGTCACCGCTACCGGCGCGTCCTGGACCGGGGCGATCAGCAATGCCTTGACCGTCGCGAGAGTGACGGCCGAGGTTCCGGACAGCCGACTCGCCCGCCAGTTCTCCAGTGCCCTCGCCTCATCCTCTCCGCGCACGATCGTGTCGCTCGACCACAGGAGGACGCCGAGGCCGGCCAACATGCCCAGGCTGGCCGCGACGCTGGCGGAGAGGAGCCCTGTTCCGGCGGCTGCGCCCTCCCCCGTCACGGCCAGACCGCGGACCGCGACGGCGCCGCCCATGGCGGCTGCGGAGACCTCGGGGCCGGGACGTCGCTCTTGCTCGCCCGTCGGCCGAACGCCTCCGATCCGCCGTAGCGCCTCTCGCGTGTACCGGGCCAGCGCCGCGGTGACCTCGAGGCGTTCTTGGCTGCTCGACGGCTGGTCCATCAGCCACCGGACCATCAGGTCCAACTCCCCCGCCAGGACCTCGGCGGATAGGCGGGCGGGGTCCATCGACTGCGCAAGCGCCGACGGCTGCCGCGCGATACCCGGGCCGCTGGCTCCCTGAACGGTTATGCAGCCGCTGGAGGCGCTCTCGGCCGCGTCCCGGGCCGACCGTTCGTGTGCGCCACCGGGCAACGGCGACGGCGCAGCGCCACCCCGCCGCTGCTGAACGACGTGGACGAGTTCGTGAACAAGCAGTCGTTCTCCGGCGGGGACGTGCGGGGCATACCGATCGCGTGCGAAGACCACGTGCTCCCCCACGCTGTAAGCGGCCGCGTTGACTGCCTCAGCCGACTTCGCCGCGAGCCCGTCGACATGGATCCGCACGGCACCGAAGTCTTCGGCGAAGCGCCGCTCCATCACCGCGCGCACGCGGGACTCCAGCGGCCGGCCCACCGACCGGACGACCTGTCGTGGATCTTCGGTCGCGCTCGGGGCGGCTGGAGCAAACGTGTAGGCCAAACCGACCACCTCTCGCCTCAGGCTCGACGCTTCCGTCCTGCCAGTCTCCCTCCGCTGCCACCAGCAGCAAGAGGGCTGGGTGTGCTTGCGTCCCGCCCTGCCGTCCCGGGCAGTACGCAGCTGACGAGATGCGGGCGGCCGGTGCGCCGCCACGGCCAGGACCCTGCCCGCGCACCGGCGACCGAGGGCCCGACAGAGTCGGGTGCCCGCGGCGTCCGTCCGTGGGGACGCCGTGGAGGTGCGCATGTGACGCGGATGTGATGGGGCGGTGACGGGACGGGCCGCATCCTGCACTCGGGCCGAGGGCGGCGCGACGAGCCGCCGTGATCTGCTCGAAGGGGACGACGATGGCCGTGCAGACCTCCTTCCCGGGCGTCTACGTGCAGGAGGTGCCGTCAGGCGTTCGCACCATCGTCGGTGTCTCTACGTCGGTCACGGCGTTCGTCGGGCAGACGCGCTTCGGCCCGGTGAACACGCCGGTCCCGGTCGGGTCGATGCCGGAGTACGTGCGCACCTTCGGACTCCCGTGGGACGAGGACCACCCGACCGGTCACGCCGTCCAGTTGTTCTTCGCCAACGGCGGCTCGCAGGCGCTCGTCGTGCGCGTCGTGGGCTCGGGGTCGGCCGCCGCCTCGGTCGCGCTCCCGCAGACCGGCGTCAGCCCGGCTGCCACGACGCTCACGCTGACCGCGAACGGCGCCGGCACGTGGGCCAACAAGGTGGGCGGCCGCGGGATGGAGGCCGACGTCGCCTACGGCACGACCGAGAACTCCGCCGATCTCTTCACGCTCACCGTCCGGCTGCGCGGCCCCGACGTGCGCACGGGCGAGTCGACCGTCCAGACGGAGGAGGTCTTCACGAACGCCTCGATGGCGCCCAGGCACCCGCGCTTCATCCTCCGGCTGCTCGGCAGCTCGAAGCTCGTCACCGGGGCCCGCCCCACCGGCGCGCCGACGAGCACCGCGCAGGCGACGTCGACCAGCGCGCAGGTGGCAACCGGCGACGTCTCCATCGGTGGTGCGAACGGCACCCTGCGCGTGTCCGTCGACTACGGCCCACCGGTCGACCTGGTCCTCGCCACCGGGGCATCGACCACCGTGACGAAGGCCGACCTGCGCACGACCATCAACGGCGTCGCCGCGACTGCCGGGGTGCCCATCACCGCCGGCGGTACGGACACGTCGTTCAACCTCACCACCACCGGCACCGGCGGCCCGGATCGCGCGGTCACCGTGCTCGTCGCCCCCCAGAACGACGCCTCGCAGATCCTGCGGCTCGGTCGCACGTGGGGAGGCACCGAGGTCTCTGGTGCTGCCTCGCTGCGGCCGGCGGAGACGGGGGCGACCCCGGCCGGCTTCACCGGCGGCACGGACACCTCGATCACCCCCGACAGCGTGGTCCCGACGTCCGGCACGGGCGGGGTGTTCTCGCTCGGTGTACTGGATTTTCCCCGGTTCAACCTGCTGTGCCTGCCGGACGTGCCCGCCAACGCGCCTGCCGACACGCCCGCTCTGCGCAACCAGAAGCTCACCGAAGCGCTCGCCTTCTGCCGGCAAGAACGCGCCTTCCTCGTTGTCGACACGCCGAAGGACTGGCCGGTCTCACCCGCCCCGAACCTGGGCGGCCTGCCGGCCCTCGGTGAGCACGGGGCGATCTTCTATCCCCGTGTGACGATCGGCGAGACCGGCGCCGGGGGGCTCCCGCTCACCCTGAACCTGCCGGCCTGCGGGGCTGTGGCGGGCGTGATGGCGCGCACCGACGCCACCCGGGGCATCTGGAAGGCCCCCGCGGGCCTCGCCGACGGCGGCATCGTCGGGATCGCCGGGCTGAGCGTCCCGACCGACGACCGGCTCTCCGGCGTGCTCAATCCGCGCGGCGTCAACGCGCTGCGCGTGTTCCAGGGCGCCGGAGCGGTGGTCTGGGGGGCTCGCACTCTGAAGGGTGCGGACACGCAGGCGTCGGAGTTCAAGTACGTGCCCGTGCGACGGCTGACCAACTTCATCGCCTCCTCGCTGTACCTCGGCACGCAGTTCGCCGTCTTCGAGCCCAACGACCCCGATCTCTGGGCCACCCTCCGCCTGGCCGTCACCACCTTCATGCGTGGCCTGTTCACCGCCGGGGCGTTCCAGCAGAGCACGGCCCGGGCCGAGTCCGACAGCTTCTTCGTCACCTGCGACGAGAGCGTCAACCCACAGTCGGAGATCGACCTGGGGCGGGTGAACGTCGTCGTCGGCTTCGCCCCGTTGAAACCCGCTGAGTTCGTGATCGTGACCATCACCCAGATCTCGAGGCTGGAGGCCTGACGTGGCCGCATTCAAGGTCGGAGGTGTGGACCGCTTCGACCCCTACAAAACGTTCATGTTCCGCGTCAGCTGGGACGGCACCTACGTCGCCGGCCTGACTCAGATGAGCGCGCTCAAGCGGACCACGACCGTCCTGGCCGAACGGGACGGCGCGGACCCGGCACGCGAGCGCAAGAGCCCCGGCGTGACCAAGTACGAGGCGGTCACGCTCAAGCGCGGCGTCACCCTCGACGACAAGTTCGAGAAGTGGGCCCAGCTGGTGCACGACCTGAAGAACCCCATCTCGCTCACCAAGTTCCGCAAGGACCTCCTCGTCGACGTCTTCAACGAGGCGGGCCAGAAGGTCATCTCGTACAAGCTCAACCGCTGCTGGGTCTCGGAGTTCGAGGCGCTGCCGCAGCTGGACGCGGCGAACGCAGCGGTGGCGATCGAGACCCTCAAGATCGAGCTGGAGAGCTGGGAGCGCGACGTCGCAACGATCGCACCCGCGGAGACCTGACCGTGGGTGGCGCCGTGTCGGCTGAGGACCACCGCACCGCTCCGCCGTCCGGCGCGGCGCCGGCGTGCGGCGGCTCGCGGTCCGTGCCGTCGGAGGCGGCGCTGTGCGCGCTCCGGGAGGGCATCACGGAGCTGCAGCAGATCGAGGTCGTACTGAGCGCTTGCGGCGCGGACCCATCCGTGACGACGGTCGCCGACGGCGACCGTCTGCTGCTCGAGGTGTACCGGGCGATGACCGGCGCCGACCTGGAGCTGCCGTTGCGGTGTCCCGCCTGTGGCGAGGTGAGCGCGGTGCGGCTGGGCGCCGACACCGTTCCCGCCGCGGTTCCCCGCAGCGCGGTCCTCGGTCCCGGCGGGGGGCTTCGCCAGCCGACCTACGGTGACCTGGCCCGGCTGCCGGATGGCACCGACGGCCACGCGACCGACGCCCTGCTGGCCCGCTGCGTGATCGGGACACCGTCCCGGCCGCCGGAGGAGGAGGACCTGGACACGATCGACGACTCCCTCGTCGGGCCGATGACCTTCGGGTGCGCCGGGTGCGGCGCCGAGGTCGCCCACCCGGTCGATGTCCAGACCACCGCTCTGCGGGCGCTGCTACGGCTGCTGGACGCGTACGACCTGGAGGTGCACCTGCTCGCGTCGGCGTACCGCTGGACCCTCGAGGCCATCGAGGGGTTGCCGCGCGAGCGCCGCCGCAGGCTCGCGGCGCTGATCGCGGACGAGTCCGGCCGGCGGGGGTGAGCCATGGCCACTCCCCCGGGCGCGGACCCGTCCCGCCCCCCGGCCTCGCGGACTTCCGCCGCGTCCGGACTGATCGCCCGCGCCCGGCGACCCGCGGTCCGGTGGAGTGTCCTCGGGCCGGCGGACGTCGTGGTGCCCGGGCCAGCTGCGGTGCCGCCCCTGGTGGCCGCGCCCGGGGATGCGAGCCCGGCGGACGGCGCTGCCGGTCCCCGGCCGGTGCCGCTCCCACCGGGACCTGCACCGGAGGCGACGCGCCGGGGGGTCGCGGACGACCTCGGCCGGGCCCGCGTGGAGGCCACCGTCGCGGGGTCGGGCCACAGCGCCGGGAGCGCCGCCCAGCTCCCTCCGCCCCCGGCAGCGGAGGTCACGGCAGCGGAGGTCACTGGCCGGGAGCTGCTCCCGCCGCGCGCGCCCACGACCGTGGAGCTTGGTTCCGGCGTTGCGTCACACAATCCCGCGCCGCGCGGACCCACGACCGTCCCGGCGGCTCCCCGGCCCGCGTCCGAGGTGGTGGACGCTGTGGACGCCGGTGCCCCGGCCTCGTCGCCGTCCGCCCCGCCCGGTCGACCTCCCTCGGCACCATCGGGGCAACCGGTGGCAGGGACGACGACGGCGCCGTCCGCCGGCGAGCCCGCTCCACGACAGCCCGGGCCTGTCCGGGCGCCGTGGCCGCTGCCGGGCGACGGTCCTCCGGTCATCGACCTGTCGGTCGCCGGACCCACGCCCCTGCGGCCGTACCACCGCGCCCAGGACCGCCCGCGCGATGACCGCCTCCGCCGCGACCCGGCACCGGGCGGGGCGGCCGGCGCCGCCGGCGACCGCTCCCCTGACGTCCACATCGGCCAGATCACCGTGGTCACGCCCCCGGCGGCGCCCGCCGCGGCCGACCCGTTCGGGTCCGTGGCGCATCTGCGCCGCGGTCGCCCGCACCGGGGGGAGCCGTCGTGACCACCACCGCCAACGCCTTTTTCACCGTCGACGAGACGCTCAAGAAGCTCACCGACGCCGGGCTGGCCGACGCGGGCCTCACGCCCAAGCCGGAGGTGACCGTCGGCCCGCTCGACCGCGACGAGGACGGCCCACGACTGAACTGGTTCCTGTACGGGATCAACCCGCACCCGTCGTTCCGGAACATGGAGCACCCGCTCACCGGGCCGGCGAACCGGCGGGGTGCTCCGCCGCTCGCGGTCGAGCTGCACTACCTGCTCACCGCGTACGGCGCCCCCCCGACGACGACCGGTGACGGGGAGCAGATCATCCACGTCGCGCTCGCCGCCGTGATGCGACGGTTCACCGAGAGCGCGATCGTCGGCCTGGGCTCGCCCTTCCTCCCGACGACGCCGGCGCCGCAGCTGGTCGAGCCGCTGCGGTTCACCCTCGAGCCCCTGGACCTGGAGAACGCGTCGAAGATCTGGACGGCCGCCACGCGCCCGATGCGCCTGTCCGTCGTCTACCGAGTGAGCCTGGTGGTGGTCGAGCAGCAGCTCCGGTCGCCGCTCGGTCCGCCGGTGACCACCCCGCGAGTGGTCGTCTCGCCGTCTCTGAGCCCCCGCCTGGGCACGCCCGAACCGGCCCGCATCGGAGGGGACGAGATCACCACCCTCGCCGTCGCCGGCACGGTGACCGGTCTGCGACACCTCCTCGCTTCGGCGCCGGGTGATCCCCCGGGTGCCCCGGCGGACGGCTGGCCGATGACCGTCGTGAGCGAGGAGGCCGGTCGCGTCCGGCTGCGGTTGCCCCGGCACGACCTGGTCGCTGGCGCCCGACGGCTGGACGTCGTCTCGCTGGTCGAGGGCATGCCGGCCGGCCGGGACAGCGTGACACTGACCGTCGCACCGACCGTGACGGTGCCGCCGGGCCCGGTCGCCGCGGGTACGCCGTTGACGCTGACCACCGCCCACACCGGGGCGGATACGGAGGCGTTCCTGGACGGGGTGCCCCTGCCGACCAGCGGCATCACGCGCACGTCGGTGACAGTCACCGTTCCGCCGGGACCGCCCGGCGAGCACGGGATCACGTTGCGCAGCGCGCACGTCGCGGGCTCCGCCACGCCACTGCAGGTGACGCCGTGACCGCGCGGCAGTGGGTCGGCGTGCTGCCGCCGGCCGCCGTCGGGCCCGACATCGATGCGGCCGGCGCGGCGCTCACCGCCTTGAGCCAGGCGCTGGGCCTGTACCTCTCCGGGCTGCGCGCGGCGTGGTCGGCCGGCGACCACCATGACGGCGCGCCGGGCAGCGATGCGGAGATCGCGCGCCTGGTCGCCGCCGTCGGTATCTCGCCACGGCCGAGCGCCGCGGACCTCCGGGCCTTCCGGTCGCTCGCCGAGGTCGTGTCGCGGCCGGCCCAGGACCCGTTCGGCCGGGTCGCGGGGTGCCTCGGGCTCGATCTCGGCGAGCGGCTGACCGTCGCCGCCGTCTGGTGGGCCGAGACCGACCCCCAGTTCGCGCTGCTGCTGGGCTGCGCCCACGACGACGGGGCGTCCCGCCATGCGTCCGCGGCCCTGCTGCGGCTGGTTCTCGGCCCGTTCGCGGTGCGGCTGCCGGTCAGCTGGGATCCCGACGACGACCTGGTGCGGCTCGGTGTCCTGGAGCCCGGCGCCGGTCCCGGTGACGCCCTGCGCCTGACACCGGCCGCGCGCCGTGCACTCGCCGGGCTCCCGCCCGCCGCCGCACCGGATCCGTCCACGGGGGATGCGGCCGTGCCCACGGACCGCGGCGTGGTCGAGCGGGTCGCCCAGCTCCTCGGCACCCGCACGGCGGTACTGCTGCGTGCCGGGCCGTCGGTGTCGTCGAGGGCGCTGCGCGTCCTGGCCGGTGCCGCGGCCGACGCCGTCGGTTCGCGCGTGCTGCCGGGCGAGCGGTGTTCCGACGCCGAGCTGCGCCTGCTCGGCCGGACCGGCACCGGGATCCCGCTGGTGGCGGCCGAGCGGCTCGCGCCGCTCGGCTGGACGGCCGCCGATGGCCCCCTGCTCGCCCTCGGCGAGGCCGGCGCCGCGACGCACGGCGCGCACGTGGTCGACGTCGGCCGGCCCGACGTGGGACGGCGCGCGGCGGCGTGGACCCGGGAGCTGAGCGGCGCGGGCCTGGACACGGGCGTCGCAGGCGCGATGGGGCGCAGGCTGGGCGCCCGGTTGATGCTCGACGGACCGGAGATCGCCACCGTGGTCACGCAGGCCCGGCGCGAGGCGACCGCGTCGGGTCGCAGGCTCACCGAGGACGGTGTCTGGGACGTCGCCCGCCGGTCCGCCCGCCACGAGCTGCACCGGGTGGCGACGCTGGTGGACCCCGGCTACACGCTCGAGGACCTGGTCGTGCCCCCCGACGTCCGGGCGCAGCTGGAGGAGGTGGTCACGCACGTCGCCCTGCAGGACGTCGTCCTCGACGGGTGGGGCTTCCGGCGCCGGATGCCGCGCGGCCAGGGTGTCGCCGTCCTCCTGTCCGGGCCACCGGGCACGGGCAAGACCATGGCGGCCGAGGCGCTGGCCGCACGGCTGCGGCAGGACCTGTACCGCATCGACCTGTCCGCGGTGGTCTCCAAGTACATCGGCGAGACCGAGAAGAACCTGGCCATGGCGTTCGACGAGGCCGAGCGGGCGGCCGCGGTGCTGTTCTTCGACGAGTGCGACTCGCTCTTCGGCCGACGCACCGAGCAGCGTGACGCCCACGACCGCTGGGCCAACCTGGAGGTCAACTACCTCTTGCAGCGGGTGGAGGTCCACACCGGGCTGGTGGTCCTCGCCACCAACAAGCGGCAGGCCCTGGACGAGGCCCTGCTGCGCCGGCTGCGGTTCTCCATCCGCCTCGACCAGCCCGACGCCGACCAACGGCGCGAGCTGTGGCGCCGGGCCCTCCCGCCGGAGGCGCCCGCCGACGCGCTCGACGTCGACCGGCTCGCCGGCCGGGAACTGACCGGCGGGTCCGTGCAGAACGCTGCGCTGTCCGCGGCGTTCGCCGCGGCGGCCGACGGCGGGCGGATCCGCCAGCCCCACGTGACCCATGCGCTGCGGCGCGAGTACGACAAGCTCGGGAAGGTCTGGACGGAGGGCCGGACGTGACGTCGCGGCCCGGATCCCCCGCCGACCTCACCGTCCGGGTCTCCGGCGTGCCCGACCCCTTCCGCCTGCGCGGCGCCGTCGCCGACCGTCTCGCCGGCCGGCCCGTGCCGACCGGACCGGAGGCCGAGCTGGCGGATGCGGTCGCGGCGCACCTGTGGGAGACGTACGGCCTGCGGTCGGCGCCGGGAGGGGACCACTGATGCCGCTGATCAAAGGGACGCTGCTCTCCTTCTCCGACCCGTTGCTCGGGCTCGTCCCGACCCTGGTGGTCTTTCAGTACAACCCCACGTCGGTCAGCCGGGTCCTCACAACCGCCGCCGGCACGGCGGGGGTGGCCCCGACGGCTGGCAGCCCGACTGCGGCCGGTGGCGCTCCCCGCCCGGCCGGTGAGAGCTACACGCTGCAGTTGGTGCTCGACGCGACCGACGGACTGGAGAAGGACGGGCCGCTGACGAAGCGGTTCGGCATCGGCCCCCGGCTCGCCGCGATCGAGATGCTCATGCAGCCGGTCGGGTCGTCGCTGCTGGGCAACCTGCTCGGCGCGGTCGGGGGCGGCGCGACCGTCCCCACCGGGAAGCTGCCCCTGACGCTCTTCGCGTGGGGCCCCGGCCGGATCACGCCGGTCGAGCTGCGGTCCCTGACCATCCGGGAGACGGCGTTCGACGAGCTGCTCAACCCCCTGCACGCCACCGCCGACCTCGGTCTCACCGTCCTGCGGAAGGCGGACCTGCCCAAGGACCAGACGGTCGCGCGGATCGCCGCGGACTACTACCAGGGCCTGCGCGAGGTGAAGGCGGTCCTGCAACTGCCGCAGATCATCGAGCTGGGAGGGTGACCGGTGTTCGACCCCAGGTCCAGGTACGCGAGCCTGCCGACGGTCGCGGTGCCGACGCCGGACGGCGGCACCCGCGTGATGACCACCCCCCGCATCGCCGCGCAGCCGCCGGTGATCGCCCGCACGGAGATCCGCGCCGGTCAGCGCCTCGATCTCCTGGCCGGCGCCCTCACCGGTGATACCACGTGGTGGTGGACCGTCGCCGACGCCAATCCGTGGGCCGACGCCACGCGGCTGGAACGGCCCGGTGCCGTCGTCGACCTGCCGGGACGTTGACCATGCCCAGCAAGCTGCTCCTGGAGATCGACGGGACCGCCGTTGACGGCGGGGACCTGGACGCCCTGGTGGAGCTCCGCGCGGAAGAGGCGACTCACGAGGCCGACGCCCTCACCGTGGTCGCCCGGGTCGAGCCGAACGCGGCGGGCGAGTGGCCGAGCCTGCTCGACGCCCTCACCAGGCCCCGCACCCCCGTCGTCGCCCAGATCTCCCGCGGCGACGCCGGTTACCGGTTCGACGGGTACTCCGCGGAGGCCGTGTGGGACCTGGACGCCGAGGGACGCTCGACGCTGACCGTCAAGGCGATCGACCGGAGCCTCGACCTCGACGCCGAGGAGAAGGTCACCGCCTGGCCGGGTCAGCGGGAGAGCTCCATCGCCCAGGCCATCTTCGAGAGCAACGGCCTCGAGGCCGAGGTCGAGAAGACGCCCGACGCGCCGGATCCCGACGTCCACGTCCTCCTGCAACGGGACACGGACTGGGCCTTCGTGCGCGCGCTGGCCGGCAGGTGGGGGTACGTCGCGTACTTGGAAGCCGAGCCCGATCTGTCCGGCAGCGGGCTGCTCGGCGCGATCGGCGGCGCGCTCGGCGGCCTGTTCGGCGGCGGACCGGCGCCCGGGACCGTCACCGGGCACTTCCACCCCCTGGACCCGCTCGCCGAACCACAGGGCGAGCTGGCGCTCGGCCACGGCGGCGACGCCTACCGGGTGCAGGTGCGCGCCGAGCTGCTGCGCGGCGCCGAGACCGTCGCGACCCGCATCCCGCCGTTGACGGCGAAGCCGCGCACCGCGCGTGCGGCGGGCGACGACGAGGCGCAGGGCAGCGAGTCGCTGGCGGCGCAGGTGACCAACCTGCTGGCGCCCGACGACGCACCCGGCGAGGTGGACCCGCAGGAGGTGGCGACCGGTCTCGCCCGGCGGTCGGCGTTCGGCGTGGCGCTGACCGTGCAGCTGGACACCGAGCGTGCCGGGCTGCTGCTCCGCGCCCGGCGCCCGGTCCTGGTCCGCGGGCTCGGCTCCACGCTGTCCGGCCGCTACCTGGTGGACCGGGTGCGCCACGTGGTCACCCTCGGCAGCCACGTGCAGGACGTCACGCTCACGCGGAACGCGCTGGGGGTGACCGGCGACGAACCCTTCGGCGCCGGCGCCCTGGGACTGCCTGGAGGACTCCGATGACCGACCGGTTCTACGGGAAGTACATCGGCACCGTCGAGGCGAACGACGACCCGAAGCACCTGTGCCGGGTGAAGGCCAAGGTGCCCGAGGTGCTGGGCGACGAGACCACGGGCTGGTGCCTCCCGAGCGTCCCCTACGGAGGGCCGAAGGTGGGCCTGGCCGCGGTTCCGCCCACGGGTGCCCTCGTCTTCGTCGAATGGCCGGCGGGCGATGTGACCCGCACGCCGGTGTGGTCCGGCGCGGTCTGGTCGGACGGGCAGGGTGTCCCCGACGCCGGGCCCGCCGCGATCCGGCTGATCACGCCGGCGGGGCACAAGGTCGAGCTCGTTGACGAACCGACCGACGACCGGGCACTCCGCCTGACGTCGGCGTCGGGGGCCACGCTGGTGATGGACAAGAACGGCGTCCTGGTCACGTTCAAGAGCCAGAAGGTCGCCGTCACCGCCTCCAGCATCACGCTCAACGGCGGCGCGTTGGAGGTGACCTGACCGTGCCCGGGTCCCTCCTGCACGACGGTGTGACGATCACCTGCCCGCACGGCGGCACGGGTACGGCCACGCCGAGCGCCACCGTGACCGTGGGCGGCGGGAAGGTGCTGACCCGCAACGACCCCGTGACGATCGCCGGATGTGCGTTCAACGTCAGCGGCGCTCCGTCGCCGTGCATGCGAGTCGAGTGGAGGACCGCGGCGGGGAAGGTCAAGGCATCCGGCGCCGCTGTTCTGCTGTCGGACTCCGTCGGCCTGTGCGTCAACGCCGCGGGAGCACCGCAGGGGCCTGCCCAGGTGTCCGGGTTCCAGACGAAGGTCACGGGCCGATGACCGCGCCCCGCGCCCCCATCACCGGTGGAGCGCATCAGCCGCGGCACCCGTACCGGGTGGGGCCGGACCGCCGGCTGGTCCCGGCAGACGACGACCGGCACCTGGCCGACCTGGTACGGCTGGTGCTCCTGACGGGGCCGCGGGAGCGACTGCACCGGCCGGAGTTCGGGCCTGGGCTCGGCGCGACGGCGCTGTTCGAACCGCTCAGCGACGCCCTCCCGGGGCTGATCGAGATGCGTGCGAAAGGGGCGCTGGAGCAGGCACTCGGCGACCGGATCGTCGTCGAGCAGGTGGTGGCCGAGCCGTCGGCGTCCCGGGGAGCGGAGTCGACCCTCGTGGTGCGCGTCGCCTACCGGCCCCGGCTCCGGCCAGGCCCCACCGTCACGATCACGGTCGCGATGGGCGGGTGATCCGGGTGGACGTCCTCGATCCGGCCGGCGGCCTGCTCCCCGACTGCCCGGCGGTGCACCGCCCCGCGGCGCTGCTCGCGCCGACGGCGCCCGCCCACGGTCTGCGTGGCGCCGGTGTGCGCACGACGGGCGCGGGCCGGATCGTCGACGTCTGGCTGTACGGCACGCCACCGGCGCAGCTGGCCGAGCCGCGCCGCTGGACGCTGCAGGCCGCGCGCGGCGCCCAGGCCGTCCAGGTCTCGCTGGCCGCCGTCGTGGCGGCGCCGGAGCCGCACGTCGAGCTGACCCTGACCGGCACCCCCGATCCCGGCCGCTACCTGCTGCAGGTCCTGCCCGAGCGCGCCGGCGACGCCACCCACCCGCCGCTGGCGCTGGTGCCGTTCGACCCGTTGCGCACCCGTCTGCCGGTCCGGTTGCGCCCCGAGTGCCCCGATCCGGGCTCCTGCTTCGAGACCCCGCCGGCGCGGCCACCGCGCCGGGCCTCGCCCGTGCACGACTACCTGGCGCGCGACTGGCGATCCCTGCGCGCGGCGCTGATCGAGTACCTGCTCCGGCGGGACCCGGCGGCCGACCTCTCCCCCGCGGACCCGGCGATCACCGTCCTGGAGCTGTTCGCCCATGCCGGGGACCTGCTGCACTACCGGCTCGACCGGATGGCGACCGAGGCCTACCTCGGCACGGCGCGGCTGCGCACGTCGGTGCGCCGGCACGCGCGGCTGATGGACCACGTGCCGGCCGAGGCCGTGTCGGCGACCGCGTGGGTGCTGCTGCAGGCCGAGGCGAACGGCAGTGTGGTCGACGTCCGTCCCGAGGACACCGCCGTGGCCTCGGCCGGGGAGACGCTCGGGTTCACTCTCGAACTGGAGCAGCCCCTCAGCGTGCACCCCGCGCTCGGGGAGATCCCGATCTACGACTGGGGCGAGGATGCCTGCTGCCTTCCCGCGGGAGCCACCGAGTGCGTGCTGGTGCGTCCGCTGCCCGCCGACGCGGCCGGCGCGCCCTGGCTGCTGGCGGGGGACGCGCTCGTGTTCGAGGTGGTCGACCCGGAGGACCGCGCACGGCACCGGGCGTGGTCCCGGCGCGATCCGGCCGCGCCGTGGCCCGCCGTCGACGGCACCCGCGCACGCTTCCGCGAGCCGCTGCCCAGCCGCGCCGCCGCCGTCGTCACCCTGACCGAGGTGACCGACCTCGCCGATCCGCTCGCGCCGACCGGGATGCGCCTGTCCCGCGTGCGCTGGCGAGCGGCCGACGCGCTGCCCCGCCCCTACCCCGTCGGCATCGACACCGGCGCCGGGGGGGACGAGGTCACCGTGGCCCGCGGTCACCTCGTCCGCGCCCACCACGGCCGGCTGGTCGGCGGGCCGTCCGCGGCGGCTCCCCGGGACGGGGGACGGCCCGGGGAGGTGTGGCTCACCGGCGGCGGCACCGGCGGGGTGCCGGGGGTCAGCCGGCGGTCCTCCGGAACGCCGTACCGGCTCGAGCTGCGTGTCCTGTTGCCCTCCGGCGGGCGCGTGCTCGCCGAGCACGTGCCCTCGCTGCTCGCCGTCACGTCGGCAACCCAGCTGGCGTACGTGCTCGAGGTGGAGGACCACGAGCCGCCCGTGGCCCGCTTCCGCACCGGCGCCGTGGGGTTGGCTCCGCCCCTGGGAAGCCAGGTGCGGGCCCGCTACGAGGTCGGTGCCGGCGAGGTCGGTAACGTGCCGGCCGGGGCGCTGCAGCTGCTCGAGCGCAACTCCGCGGCCGGGAACATCGACGCGGCGCCCGTCTGGACGACCGTGCCGGGCGTCGTGGCCCGCAATCCGGAGGCCGCCGCCGGCGGCCGGGAGCCCGTGCCGCTGGACGCAACCCGCCGGGACGCGCCCCAGCTGTACGTCGCCGCCCCGCGGCGGGCGGTGTCGGTGGTCGACCACGCCGCCGCCGTCGCACGGGAGCCGGGTGTGCAGGGGGCGGCCGCCGAGCGCAGCTGGTCCGGATCGTGGCCGGTGGTGCAGACCGTCGTCGACCTCCTGGACACCGGCACGGGCGCACCCGAACCCGACGACGTGCGGCTCGCGGAGCTGTCCGCCCTGGTGGACGACATCCGCATGCTCGGCACCGAGGGACGGGTCAGCGTGGGGACGGCGGCGGGGCTCGTCATCTCCCTCGAGGTGTGCGCGACGCCGGGCGCGGACCCGGAGGAGGTGCGGCGCCGGGTCCTCGCCGTGCTGCGGCCGGGCACCGCACAGGCCCCGGGCCTGTTCTCCCCGTCGCGGCTGCAGCTCGGGCGCCCGGTGTACGTCTCCGCGGTGCTCGCGGCGGTCTCCGCGGTGCCCGGGGTGGACGCCGTCGAGGTGCGCGAGGCGCGGCGGCTCGGTGAGCCCCCCGGCACCGTGCACCAGGTGCTGACCGCGGCCGCGACCGAGCTGCCGGTGCTCGACGACGACCCGGCGACACCCACGCGGGGCCGGCTCGACGTGGTGGTCCGCGGAACGGAGGGTCACAGGTGAACGGTGCGACCGACCGGCCCTGCGGCGCCGAGGACACCGGGCTGACCGCGCCGGTTTCCCCGCCGGGGCGGCGCACGCTGGACCGGCAGCTCAGCGACTTCCACGGGTTCCTCCACCGGCTGGTGGCCGCCGTCGAGCAGACCCGCCCGGACGTCGACGGGCCGTTGCTGGGCCGCTCCTGGGACCTGGCGGGCGACCCGGCCGGGCTGCGGCTGGCCGAACTGTGGGCGTTCGTGGCCGATGGCGTTGCCGCCTACACCGCGCTCACGGCGGGCGAGTGCTACCTCGGCACCGCGCGCGACTGGACCGACCTGCAGCGCATCGTGGCGCTGACCGGTTTCCGGCCGCAGCCGCGGGTCGCGGCCCGGGGATGGGTGAAGGTCGACGTCGACGTCGGGGCGTCGCCCACGGTCCCGGCCGGCACCCGCGTGCAGGCCCCGGGGACCACGCAGCGGGCGGCGCAGACCTTCGAGGTGGTGGCGGACACGGTCCTGCGGGCGGACTGGGCCGGCCTGACCGCCACGGCGGTGCCCGTGCCCACCGCCCCGTCGGACCGGACGCTGCGCTTCCTGCTCGACCCCGGGTTCGCGCCCGGTGACCGGGTGCTCTTCGTGGCCGAGCAGGACGTCCCCACGGTCTCCGGCCCGCTGACCTGGTTCTCCTACTGGGGCTGGCTGCTCGCGCTGAATGCCTTCGTCCCCGTGATAAGCAAGAACCGGCCGGTGGCGGTGGCCGTGGTGACGGAGCGGGCGGAGGACCTGGGCACCGTGGTCGTCACCTTCGACCGCGACCTCACGAGCCTCCTGCCCGGCACCACGACGCCCTACGCCGCGTACCGGATCGTCGGGACCGCCGGCTCCGCGCGCCGGGTGACGCAGGTCGTCCGGGTGCCCGCCCCCGGCACCGTCGACGCCCCGATCATCACCGGCCTCTACCCGAGCGCCACGGCGGCGGTCAGCAGTACGCACGTGGTGCTCGACGCCGCGCTGGAGGAGCTGTCCGCGCAGCGTCAGGTGGCGCTGGTGGACTGGAACGGCACGACGCCCGCATGCGACATCGCGACTGTCTCGGCGCACCGGATCGTGGAGTGGCCGGTCGTCCCGGGCACGACCACCCGTGCCTCCCGGCTGGAGTTCGCCGCGCCGGTCGCCGCGCTCACCACTGCGTCGTCCGCGGGCCGGCCGGTCACGGCGTACGTGGTGGACCGCCGGGTGCCGGCCCGCACGTACGTCATCCCGGACGCCGTGACCGCGACGCCGGGCGTGCGGCCGCAGGTGCGCATCTACCCGGCGCCGGCGCACGACGCCGCCAACCCGCTGCAGCGCCTCGCGATCCGGGTCGGGTCCGGCGACGGCGACTGGCAGGTGTTCGGGTGCGCCGAGGCGCAGCCGGCGACGCAGGAGGCCGGCGCGGCGTCGGGGCCGGACGTGCCCCGCGGGATGGTGCTGGACCTCCTCGACGACGCCCCGGACGGGCCGATCGGGCGGGCCCCGGCCACCGCGAACCTCGCGCCCATCCGGCACGGGGCGATGACGTCCGGCGTCCTCGGCAGCGGCGACGCCGCCCGGGCCGGGCAGGTGATGCAGGTACCCAAGCCGCCCGTCGCCCATGACGTCACCGCTGACGGGAACGTCGTCTCCAGCCTCGAGGTCCGCGTCGACGGAGTGCGGTGGCAGGAGTTGCCGACGCTGTCGGGAGCCGGACCGGTGGACGCCTACTCCACCGAGCTCACCGCCGACGGCGGGATGCTCGTCCGCTTCGGGGACGGCGAGCAGGGGAACCGCCCGACCACCGGCAAGGGCAATGTCACCCAGACCCACCGGGTCGGCGGCGGGTCGGTCGGCGAGCTGCCTGCGGGGGCGATCGACACGCTCCTCGGCAGCATCCGAGGCGTGGTCGGGGTGCGGGGCGCAGGAGCCACGGTCGGCGGCGCGGACGGCGACGACGAGCGACGGATCGCCCGCCTGGCGCCGACCCGGTCGCGGGCACTGGGCCGCGCGGTGTCCCGTCAGGACCTGGCCGATCTGGCCCTGTCCTTCCCCGGCGTGAGCCATGCGACGGCGTGGCGCGGGGCCGGCCCGCCGGGCCACCGCTGCGGGGCCAACGGCGAGCACGTGGCCTTCCTGCGGGCCGACACCGGCGGACGCGTCCGCGCCCCGGTGACCTCGGAGGTGCGCGACCTGGCGGCCTTCCTCGAGGCGCACCGCGATCCGTCCGTGCCGTTGTGCGTCGCGCCGGCCGCGGTCACCGCACTCGGCTTGATCTGCCGCGTCGCCGTCGACCCCCGGTTCGTGGTCACCGACGTGGTCGGCGCCGTCGCCGCGAGCGTGGCGGCGGCCGGCGGCCCGCTGGACCCCCTCGAGCGCCGCCTCGGCCAGCCGCTGGACCGCTCCGACGTCGTCGCGGTCGTGCACGCCGTGCCCGGCGTGCTGGGTCTCTCGTCGCTCGTCCTCACCGACCCGAGGGGCGCCGGCCCGACCACCGCGCCGGCCGCGGCCGCCTCGATCGGGCGGGTGGTAGCCGACCGGTACCGACTGCTCGTGCTCGCCGACACCCCCGACGTCACCCCGGAGCCGACGTGACGACCAGTCCGGACACCGCCGCCGAGGCCGGGCGCGGCGTCGCGCGCTGGCTGCCGCCCACCGTCCTGGACGCGCCCGGACCCGACGTCACCGACCCGACCGCGGGTGTCCGGCTGCTCGAGCTGCTGCTCCGCGCCGTCGACGGGCAGCGCGCGCTGCTCGAGGCCGACATCGACACGCTCTGGGACGACCTGTTCATCGAGAGCTGCGCCGACTGGGTGGTCCCCTACCTCGGAGCGCTCCTCGGGCTGCCCTCGGACGCCGAACGGGCCGAGGTGGCCTTCGCGATCGCCCTGCGCCGGCGCAAGGGGACGCCGGCGGCGCTGGAGGACTTCGCCTTCGTCCTCACCGGCCTCACCGCGCGGGTCGTCGAGGGGTGGCAGGTGACCACCTGGGCGCAGCACCTCGGTCACGCGCCGCCGCTGCGGCCCGCTGCCCTGGACCTGCGTGAACCGGCCGCCCATCGGGTCGGCAGGCCCTTCGAGCAGGCCCGCCGCAGCGTGCGGCCGGACGGCCCCTGGGCCCCGGCCGCGGTCACCGCCGTCGTCTGGCCGTGGCAGGTGCGCACCTTGGTCGACACACAGGCGACGGCGCTCCCCGGGACCCGCCGCTTCGCACTGCACCCGCTGGGTGTCCCGGCCCCGCTGTACCTCCGGCCGCGCCCGCCGCGGGTCGCCGCGGAAGGCGACGCCGAGGGACGTGCGTCGCGGACGGGCGACGAGACCGACGCCCCGGTGCGCGCGACCTACGCCGTCCTCCAGGCCCTCGCCGCCCCCGGTGAGATCACCTACGGCTCCTCCCTGGCCCTGGCGACGACGCATCCGCTCGCGTCGGCGCCCGACGAGGACCCACGGCTGATCCGGGTGACCGTCGGCGGCTCGCCAGTCCCCTGGGACCGCCTGCGCTTCGGGAGTCTCCCGCCCGGGGCGGCCGCCCCGGCATCACCCGGAGCTGACCAGGTGGTGGTGGATGTGAACCGGGGGTCCGTCGAACTGGGCAGCGCCCTGAGGGGGACGCCGACCGTCACCTGGCACCGCGCCGTGCCGGGGACGCTGGGTGCACTGGCGTCCACCGGGGACGCCGATCCGCGGGCCCGTGTCGTCGTGGAGGTGCGGCCCGACGGCACGGTGCCCGACCTGGCGGCGGCGTTCACGGCCGGCGAGCAGCGATCCGTCGCCGCGGGCCTGTCGGCGGCGGACTCCACGCCCGGCGTGCCCGACGTGGAGATCCGGCTGCTGACCGCCGGCCGCCTGGCTGCACCCCCCGCCCAGACCTTCACCCCCACGCTGCCGCGCTGGCGGATCGTGGCGCCCCCACTGATGACACCCGTCGTCGACGGCAACCTCTCCCTGGACCTCCCGGGCGCCCGGGTCGAACTGGACGGCTTCTTCCTGCTGGGCGACCTCGTCGCCGGCGCACGCCTCGCCGGGCTGGAGCTGACCGGCCTGACCATGCACCCAGGCAGAGGCAGGCTGCTCGTCGACGCCACCGCCTGGGAGCTCGCCCTGTCGGCGCGCGCCTGCATCCTGGGTCCGATCCGGGCCGAGCTGTCGGCGCTCCCCGTCGAGCTGACCGACTGCGTCGTGGACGGCCGAGGCCACGGGTTCGACCCCTGCGGCCCGGACACCGCCCCCGCCGGGGTCGACGCCGTCGCGGCACGGGTGCGCTTCGGCCCGGCGCTGACCGCCGACGGGGTCACCTTCGCCGGCCCGGTCCGGGTCGACGCCGTGAACGCCGTCGACTGCCTGTTCGCCGACGGGATCGACGTCGTCCAGCAGCAGCAGGGCTGCCTGCGGCACTGCCACCTGGGGCCGCCACTGTCCACGCCGCCGCGTCTCCCGGTCACCTACCGTTGCGGACCGTTCGAGCCGCCCACCTTCGTGTCCGTCGCGTTCGACGCCGCCGGGTACTTCTGCCTGGAACTGGAGCCCGACGTGCCGCTGCTGTCCGGGGCCAGCGACGGAGGCGAGATCGGCGCCTACCACCGCACCCGCCGCGCCGCGCGGGTCCGCCGGCTACGGCGTCGCATCGACGAATTCGTCCCGCTCGGCATGACCGCCGAGGTGACCGTGGCCGACTGGGAGGAACGATGATCGGCGACTACACCAAGGTGCCCCTGCGGGACGGGGAACGCTGGACCGGCGCCCGGATGCAGCAGGGTCGTGTCCTGTTGGACCACGAGTGGAACCTCAACATCGACGCCGCCGACCGGACCCTGCGCGGTGCCGCCCGGGACGTCATCGGCCCGGCCGGCGTACCGGTGGGCAGCCGGGCGTTCCAGGTGGGGCTGACGACCACCGCGCCCCGCGACCTGACGCTCCAGCCGGGGCGGATCTGGGTCGACGGGCAGGCGGCGTACGCCCCGACCGCGTTCCGGTACCGGGACCAGGTGGACGTGCCGGACCTCCCGGCCGCGGGCCGCGCGCTGGTGTTCCTCGACGTCTTCCCCGAGCACCTGCAGCCCGCCGAGGCATGGGACGAGATCGTCGATCCGGCGCTCGATCCGGTGGAGGCCGGCGCCCGGACGCGGGTGGGTTTCCGGGTCCGGGTGACCGCCACGACCGCGGCGAACTGCCAGGCCGCCCTGGCGGCCCTCCGCCCGGAGGCGCTCTCGACCGGGCTGATGACGATCTCCCGGGCCGTGCCGGCCACCACGCCGGATCCGTGCGACCCGCCTGGTGACCCCCTGGGCATGCTGCCCAACGGCCTGTTCCGGGTCGAGGTGCTGGACGGCGGCAGCGCGACGACGGCTCGCTTCGCTTGGGCCGCAGACGACGGCGCGAGCACGGTTCGGGCGCTGTCGATCGCGGGGAACGAGGTGCGGCTGGGCCGGAGCCCTGCGGTGAAGTTCGCGGCCCAGGACCTGGTCGAGGTGTCCTGGTTGACCCGCCGGGCCGACCGGCGGGCGCACGGGGCGCTCTACCGGGTCACCGTCGTGACGCCCGACGAGGCAGGTGACCGGCTCACCCTGGACCGGGCGGTGTCGGGGGTGCCCACGGGCGGCGGCGGGATCGTGGTGCGGCGCTGGGACGGGCAGATGGTCGGGGCCGCCACCGACGTGACGGCCCTGGTGCGGACGGTCGACCTCGGCCTGCGCTTCCGGGCCGCCGCCACGGTGGGCACCCCGGCGGTCGCCGCGACCTACCTCACGGGGGACGCCTGGCAGGCGTGGCTGCGGCCGGCCTCGAGCACCGGCGTGGAGCCGCGCACCGCCGTCGCCGCCGACGGCATCCCGCACTCCTTCGTCGCCCTGGCCATGCTCGACCTGACGGCCGGGACCGTCGAGGACTGCCGGCCCACGTTCCCGCCGCTCACGGCACTGCCACGCACCACGTGCACCGTGACGGCGTTCCCCGGCGACGACCTCCAGGCCCTCGCCAACAGCCTGCCGGTGAGCGGTGGCGAGCTGTGCCTGGCCGCCGGCCGCTACACGCTGCCCCGCGCGGTGCGCCTGGCGAACCGGCGCCGCGTGGTCGTCACCGGTGTCGGCCCGGCAACGGTGGTGACCGCGCCCCGGGAGGAGGCCGTGTTCCGCTTCGAGGGCTGCCAGGAGATCGAGGTCACGGCGCTCCGGGCCGAGGGCGGCGCAGCGTCCGCGGAGCTGGAGGGTGCGTTGACCTTCGTCGGCTGCACCCGGATCCGCGTCTCCGAGTGCCATCTCGCCTGCCCCGACGCGACCGGTGAACGCTCGCAGACCGGCCTTACCGTGCGCGGGTCGACGGCCGCGCTCCCCCGCGAGGTGCGGATCGAGGGCAATCGCCTCGAGGTGGGCACGGGGCAGATCGGGCTGCTCGTCGTCGACGGCGAGGACGTCCTCATCCGTGGCAACGACATCGTGCACGTGGCGACGTCGAAGACCTTCCCGCTGGAGCCCTTCGTCGCCGAACTGGCCAGAGTGGGCGCCGACACCGACGACAAGCTCCGCTACGGACCCCGGTTGCTGGCCCTGCAGGACCAGTTGCGCAGCCGTGCGGAGAGGTTCCTGCCGCAGGGCCTGTCCATGCGCCAGGCCCTCCGCCGGGCCGCGCGGGAACTGATCGACGAAGGGACCATCGCCAGGGCGCACGAGCTGGTCGGGGCGAGGAGCGTCGCGCAGCTGGTCACGGGGCTGCAGGGCATCGTGGTGGCCGGACGGCGCGCGCGGACGATCCGCGTGCTGGACAACGTCGTGAGCGGCGTGTGCCAGGGCATCCACGTCGGCACGTCCGACCCCACCACCCGGGGGCGGGACCTCGCCGAGGACGTCCTCATCTCCCGCAACGTGGTGTCGGTGTCGCTGCCTGCCCTCTACAACCGGGGCCGGCACGCGGTCTTCGTCGGGAACGTCGGCCGCCTCGCCGTCCTCGAGACCTTCGCGGAGCTCCGCCGGTTGCACAACGAGGAGCGGTCGCCGGTCGACGGCATCCGGGTGATCGGCACGTTCGGGCCGTACCTCATGGTCCGGGAGTCGTCCCTCAGCGGCTTCACCACCGGCGTGCGCATCGAGGCGGAGGATCCGGGCGGCACGCACCTCTGGGTGGTGGCCGACACCCTCGCGTCCGGGGTGACGGACCGGCTCCAATCCGGGTCGCTCACCGCCGTCCTGGCACCGGCCGGGGCGGACCGCCCGCCGAACGTCGCGCTTCCGTGAGCCTTGACCCTCGGCCGACCACCGGCGGAAACTGGACGAGCTTCCGACAGAGTGCGAGGTTGCACCGGACGTGATCCGTCGTGGTCGCTCCGTCGTCCACGTAAGTCCGCTGGGTTCGACTCCTGGGTTGGGGCACCTGCGATGGAGCCGCGTGCCTCGTGTGCGCGGCTCCATCCCCGTCCGGCCGGGCTCTCCTGGCTGAGGATCCGGCAACCGTCCGGTGATGCCGCCGTGACGCCTCCGGGTTGAGGTGGTCGCATGGCGACCTACCACGTCGAAGTGCAGGCGCCGGGCCGTACCGGGCGCCCTTCCGGAACGGCAGCGGTCCCTCGCACCGTGACCCTCGCCGCTCGCCCTCCTCAGCCGGTCGTCCGACCATGGACGCCGGCGCCCGCCCTGGCAGAGCGCCACGACCACCCGGCCGCATGGACCGGCGCACCGGCCCTTACTCACGAGCTCAGCCGCGCGCTGAGCCGGCGCTCCCCCGAGGCCGGCCGGCCCGGTGAGCCGGACGAGGTCGCGGCCGAGCGCGTGGCCGACAGGGTCACGGGCGCCGGGTGGTCGGATATCGGCAGCGGGGAACGGCCTCCTGTCGCCACGGGCGGCTTCTCCGCGCTCCGGACCGCCCGGGACGCCAGTACTGCGCCGCTCGAACCGGCGGGTCCCGCGCGGTTCCTGGTGGCCGACGCCGTGGCGGGGCGGGGAGAACCGCTGCCTGTCACGGTGCGTCCACAGCTGGAGCGGTCCCTCGGTGCGGCGTTCTCCCGGGTGCGGGTGCACGACGACGAGACCGCCGCAGAGGCAGCGGCAGCGGTCGGAGCGCGTGCGTTCACCCTCGGTGAGCACGTCGTGTTCGGCAGAGGCGAGTACGAGCCGCGTACGGCATCCGGCGTCCACCTCCTGGTCCACGAGCTGGTTCACGTCCTGCAGGGTCGCGCCGGCGGCCCGCCCGGACTCCGGCGTCAGACCGACCCGCGGCACGCCCGCGGCTACGCCGGAGAGCAGGCGATGGGTTTCACGCTCTATCGCTACGAGGACGGGTGGGCGGCAATCCGCGGCCCGAGTGGCGCCGCCGGGCATGGAGTCACGAGCAGCGGCGAGGACGGCCTCTTCTACAACGTGCGCACCGGTCAGCTCCACATCGTGGACAACAAGTCGCTCGCGCGCCGCGGGAACGTCGGCTCGGCCACGGCGATCGATCCCAGCCGCAACCTGGGGAACAACGTCGAGGAGATGATCAGCGCCGTCGAGGGCTTCAGCGTGCGGGATCTCCCGATGCGGCAGCACGTGCTGCGCCTGCTGCGGCAGACCCGCGCCGCTCTGCGCGACGGCCTGCCACTCCCGGGCCGGGTCTCCCTCGTCGTCACGAACGCCGGTGGACGGTCGACGGGCGTGACGGCGCGCCTGCGTCGGCTCGGCGTCGTCTTCCGGGACGTCGCAGCCCCGACCTCGCCCCCCGGAACGGCACGCCCCTCGCTGCGTGGGGGTCCGCGCACCGGCCCCTTCGGCGCCCGGCTGCGGGCCCGGGCGAGGGGGGTGGCCGGGGCCTTGGCTCTGCTGGCGCTCGCCATCGGAGTGGAGCGACTGCGCGCCCAGCAACAGCAGCAACGAGAGCAGGCCGCCGTCGCCCGCGACTTCGACGCAGTCGTCGCGCCCGCGCTGGAGGAGTTCGTCGCCCAGCGGGCCGACGTCGTCGCCTCCCGCTCCGAGAGCATCGCCTTGGCCGTCGCGAGAGGAGATCCGGAAGCCGGGTGCCTGTACCTCTCCTACCGGTACCGCCTGCTCCGCCGTACCGGGATCACGGTCATCCCGCTGGGCCTCCAGGGAGCCGACGTCGAGGAGTTCGACGACTACCACGGGATCGAGTTCGACTCTGCGGAGCTCTCCGCATCGCCGGTCTCCGGAGAACGCGTACTGCCCTCGCGCTCGGCCGGGCTCGGCGCCGTCATCGAGCCGACCGAGATCCGAGCCAGCACTTCGTTGTACGGCCCCGGCCAGGCGATCGACGAACAGCTGCGGCTCCTGGAAGGGGTGCTCGTCCTGCGCGACGACGTCGCCTCACGCGACGACCTCGCGTCCGGGGAGGAGGGCGGCGGAAGGAAAGCGCCCGGAGCAGGTGCCACGGCTGCGCTGCCCGGCGCGCTGGGCGAGGCGCGAGAGGCACTCCGGCGCGGTGAACGTGCCGCGTTCTTCGACGCCCTGGATCGCGCGCGGGCTGCCCTCCAGGAACGCCTCGCGACCGATGCGGACACCCGGCTGGCCGATGTCGAGGAGGAGCTGGCCGAGATCACCGCGGTGTCGGCCCGACTGCCACAGCTCCAGTGCACCGGGTCGCCGTGAGACGGCGCGACCTCGGCTCCGCCTAGCGTGACGGGCGGAGGGCTCCGGCCTGCCGGAGTTCCCGTCCGTGGTCCGCGGGCTCCTGCCGGAAGGCGAGCAGGCCGTTGTCCCGGAGGAAGACGACGAGCTCGGTGGTCCTCCAGCCGAGGATCTGGTCCGGGGTGACCCGGGTGGGCGCACCACGGCGGTCGAGGGCCTGGTTCAGCGCCCCGGCGATCGAGACGAGGAGCACAGCGGGGATCCGGTAGGACGACAGCGGTCGGTTCGCGTCGGTGAGAAACCCCTGCAACTGGCTCTGCGGCGTTCGTCCGGTCACCCACACCGAGCCCGGCCGGATCTGCGCCCACAGCGCGAAGCCAACGGCCTGGAGGTCGGCCCGGGCCCGCGCGGGCAGGTCGGGGCTGAGCTCCCAGTTCATCGGGTCCAGCGACCCCGTCACGGAGTCGATCAGGTACGTCGCGGCACCTGTGACGGCGGCCGACAGACCCTGGCCGACGGCCACCGCTCCCTCCGCGACCGAGACGATGGTCCCGGTCACGGCACGGGGCACCGTGAACACCATCGCCTCGAACGCGCTCTCCGAGGCCCACTCACCCGCACGCCCGCCGGTGTAGGCGGCGGCTCCGACGACGACCAACGTCACGACGATCGCGCAGACGGCCGCCCCCGGCCCGCACAGGAGCGAGGCCGTCCACCCGGCCGCCAGCCCGCCCGCGCTCGCCCCGAGCCAGCCTCCCGCGAAGCCGCCGGCCTCCCGCGTGGCCACCCGCGCCGTCTCGACGCCGGGCTCCGCCTGTGAGATCTCGTAGATGGACGAGCCCAGGGACGCCGCGACCCCCAGTGGACCGGCGACCCGGGACACCCGGGCGACGACGGTCATCGCGCGGCTGGTGCGCCCGGCAGCGGAGACGATCGCGCGGGAGACCTCCTCGGAGTCCTGGATCCCGCGGGCGACCGCGCGGACCCGCTCGGGGTTGGCCAGGTCTGCGACGGACAACCCGAAGCGCGCCGGATCGCTGCGGACGATCCGCTCGCTGTAGATCGCCAGCAGCTCCGGCAGGGTGCGGCCCTCCTCCTTGATCGCCTCGGAGACCGCGGCACCACCGGGTGTCAGGCGTTCGCGGGTCGCGTTGAGCGCCTCGTTCCGCAGCCGCGAGGCGAGTTCGCGGGCCTGACGGTGGTCCACCCGCCCACTGTCGAGGTCGTCGAGGACCTGCTGGGAGATGGTCCGCGCCTCGTCGACGTAGTACGTGAGCCGGACGTGGGCGTCGTAGGCGGAATTGATACCGGCGGCACCGCCACCGGTGTGGGTTCCCTCGTCCGCCTGCTGACCGCTGGGTTGCCGGGCGACCCGGGCGGGTGAGTCGATCCCGCGCGGGAAGCCGCCGGCGGCCACCTGCCGCGCATCGCTTTCCAGGGCGGGATCGTCCTCGACACGTGCCCGTGCCGCGGCGTCCACCTCCCACGCCGAGGCACGACGCTGCTGCAGGACGTGTGTGAGCTCGTGCTGGAGCAGCCGGTCACCCCGGGGGGTGTCCGGACGGAACGCGCCGGCAGCGAACCCGATGTGTGGTCCCAGCGTCCAGGCGTCGGCCCGCAGGTCGCTGGCCGTCGTGGCGGCCCGGTCGTCGTCGTGCACGCGCACGAAGCTGAGATCGGTGCCGAACCGCCGGGACATCCGCGCGCGCAGCTCGCCATCGAGGGGGCGGCCGGGTTGCCCCGCGACGTCTGCGACGGAGCCGGGCCGGGCACCGGTGCCACCCGGGCGAGGGGTTCCCGGTCGCGATGCGTGGTCGTAGGTCACTGCGGCTGCCCCGGCTCGATCTGCGCGCCGGGATTCCGGACTCGGCCCGCGCCCTGCTCCGACTCTGCTGCCCCGACGGTAGGAGGCCTACGTCACGACGCCGTCACCGTGTCTCGCCCGGTCGCCTGCCGGTCCGGTGCGCGGGGTGGCGCCGAACGCCCCGGCAGATGTCTCCGGCTGGATGATGGGCCGTCCCAGAGCGCGGAGAGCGGTCGGAATGCACCTCAAGAAGCACTCGCCGCGCTACGAGCGGACAGAAGGCAGCGTTCCTGAGGGCACGGATGCCTACCTGGGGTCCTGCATGTGTTCTGTGTGACAACTGAGGACCTGATCGAGCGGTATCCGGTCCTCTACCACGTGGCCGAGGATGGAACCTGGCCGAGCGCCCGGCGCCACGGCCTGCTATCCGCAGTCGCGCTCCTCGAGCTGTTCGAGGCTTCGGCTCCGTTGCGCACGGAGGTCCTCGGCGGAGTTCGACGCGACAAGACGCTGCTTCGGCACCCCACCCATGGAACCGCGGTCATCCGTGATCAGCGGCCTCTGAAGTTCCTCCGCGACGTGCTCACTCCCAGTACAAGTGAGCAGGAGTACTTGGACCTCCTCAACGGTCGTGTCCACCTGTGGGCGTCGCTTGATCGGCTCGCGAGATTGCTGGGTGCTCGCGCATACCGGGAGGACTACCAGACCGTGCTGCATGTGGACACCGCACGGCTGATGGCTGCACACCCGGAGATCGAGTGGGCGCCGTGCAACACGGGCAGCATGCACGTGCCCAACGCACCCAAGCGCGGCAAGGACGTCTTTCTGCCGGTTGCCGACCATCCGCACGAGCAATCGGCGAGGAAGCGGGGCCGCGCAGGCGATGCTCTGGTGGAGGTCACCGTTCCCTACGGCATCCCGGACATCGGTGAGTACACCCTTCGCGTGGAACGGTGGCACGGTGGCGCCGTCGCGGAGGTGATCTACGAGGCGCCGTCCGTCCACGGGAGTTAGAGCGCGTGGAGCCGCTTGAAGTCACGCCTCAGAGTTCGAGCAGTCCCAGGCACGCCAGATGCGGGATCGAAATGGCAGTCCTTGAGGCGGCGCACTCGACACCGCGAATGGCGATCGGGCTCAGGCCGGAAATAGGCGTGTGCGCATGCAGCGTGTCGCCCCTCGGACACAGCAACGCGCCGGGCGCACCGCACGGACGCCTACGGCTGGCCTGCTCGAGTGGTCCGACACCCATCGATGCCCGCCGTCGAGGAGTTCGGCGGCGATCTCGACGTCGCCGTCGTGAAGCAGGACGGTGACGTACTCGCGCCGACGTCCACGGCTGAGGCCCAACAGGACACCGCCCGGGAAGCTCGCCAGACCGTGTGCGTATGTGTCGAGTTGCCCCTCGTACACCAGCTGCGATGTCGCGGGACAGTTCCCGGCTGTCCCGCCACATCCCTCATCTCGGCTCCGCTCACCGCGGATCCGACGGTGCTCCCCTCCCGGCGGAGCGGTCCGGGCGGCAGGCTGGACCGATGCGCATCGTTCTGCTCGGACCCCCTGGTTCCGGCAAGGGCACTCAGGCTGCGTTGCTGGCCGAGGCGCTCGGCGTGCCGGCCGTGTCGACGGGAGAGCTGTTCCGCGCCCACGTCGCCGCCGGGACGGAACTCGGCCAGACGGCGGCGGCCTTCGCGACCGTCGGTGACCTCGTCCCGGACGACATCACCACGGCGATACTGCTCGAACGGATCGAGCGGCCGGACTGCCTCACTGGATACCTCCTCGACGGCTTCCCGCGGACCGTCGGACAGGCCGAGCGACTGCGCGAGGAGCTCATCGCCCGGGCCACGCGTCTGGACGCCGTCATCTATCTCGAGGTCGCCGACGCGGAGCTGATCCGACGGATGGCCGCCCGCCGGGTGCTCGTGGACGGCGCCTGGGTCGTGCGCGCCGACGACCGGCCCGAGACCGTGCGCCACCGCCTCGAGGTCTACCGCGAGCAGACCGCTCCCCTGGTGGACTTCTACGGCGCGGACGGGATCTTGCGGCGAGTCGATGCCGACGGCGACGTGGACACCGTCGCCACACGGGTCCTCACCGCTCTCGACCGGGATGCGCCGAGCTCGACACAGCCCTCGCTCGGCTGAGCGCGTCCGACGAGCTGTCGCGTCCCGCTGGTTCTGGCTCATCGCTGTACCTCACCGGCCCTGGACAGCCCGGAGACATCCACGCCCGGCTCTGGTCGTCGACGGGGACGTCGGCCGGCGAGGGGCGTGCACGTGAGCGGCAGTGGGATCGTCGTCGTCACGGGAGCCACCGGTCGCCAGGGCCGAGCCGTCACCCGGGCCCTCCTCACAGGCGGGTGGACGGTGCGTCGGATGACGGCACCCCGAGAGGTTGCGGCGAGGGACCGGGCGGACTCCGGCGCGGACGTCGTCGTCGCCGGCACGGAGGACGCGCCCGCGCCCAACCGGCGCCTTCACCGGTGCGTACGGGCTTTACAGCGTGGAGAACTTCATGACGAGCGGACTCGACGGCGAGGTGCAGCAGGGCCGCAACGTCGGCGACGCGGCGCACCGCCCGCGGGCTCAGCCGAAGGCCTCGCGCATGTCCTCCGAGCCGTGCGCCGGCTCCCCGCCCCGCGCGAGGGCCGCCTCCGCCGTGCCGGGCTGCGGGGCAGTGCCCCCGCCGACCGCGACCACGGACGGATCGACCCGCATCACGGCGTATCCGGCGACGGCTCCGGCACCGAAGCCGGGCGCGAAGACCCGCACGGGCCCGGTGATCACGCCGTCGCGCACCGCGTCGTGGATGGCCAGCGGGATGCTCGCCGACGACGTGTTGCCTACCTGCTCGATGTTGAAGTAGAGCCGGTCGGCGGTCAGCCCGGCGCGCTCGGCCAGCTGGATCACCATCGTCTTGTTGGCCTGGTGCGGCACGATCAGGTCGATGCCGTCGAGCAGCGTCCCCTCCCCGCCGCCGGGGCGCGGCAGCGACTTCAGCTCGTCGATCATCTGGGCCAGGTACCGCCCGGCCAGCGCCTTCACCTGCGGGCCGAAGACGGTGATGTTGTTGTCGAACTCGGGATTGGGCCAGAGGATCGAGTTGACCTCGCTCGCCGGGCCGCTGGCGTAGCTGTTGAGGTAGTCGAAGTCCGAGGGCTCACCCGCTGCGGCCGGTCCGACGACCATCGCGGCGGCGCCGTCCCCGAAGATCATCCGCGAGGTGCGGACGTTGCCGATCTTGTCGGAGAACTTCTCCGCACACACCACGAGCACCGGCCGCTCCACCTCCTGCAGCAGCCGGGCGGCCTCGGCCAGGCCGTAGGGCATGCCCGCGCAGGCGGCGATGATGTCGTAGGCGGCATGGGTCTGGTAGATGCCGAGCTGGCCGCACAGGTAGGTGGCCAGCGACGGGATCAGCCGGGAGCTGGTGCAGGTGCACACCAGGACGGCGCCGATCTCCTCCGGGCCCCGGCCGGCCTTGTCCAGCGCGGTCTCGGCGGCCTGCAGGGCGAGGTCCTCCAGCGGGAGGGAGCTGTACCGGCGCTGCTCGATGCCGGTCTTCGCGCTGATCTCGGTCGCGCTCATCGGCGACCAGTTGTAGGCGCTGCTGCGGATGAGGTCGTCGTTGGAGCACGGCTGGTCGCCGTGCACCGCGGCCAGCGACTCCAGCCGCGGCGGCACGCGGAAGTCGCGGGCGTCGATCGGCCGGTACGGCCGGACGGGCTGCCGCGGCTCGCGCGGCTCGCGCGGCTGCGAGGGGAGCCGGTGCGCGGCCCCGGCGGCCAGCCGGCGCAGGAAGGCCCGCACCTCCTTGTCGCGGGGGTGGAAGGCGACCACGTAGTCGTCGTCCTGCAGCTTCCCGGCCTCGACCAGCTCGACCTGCGAGCGCTCCCACGGGTACTGGTTGTGCAGCACCATGGCCCAGCGGAGCAGCGCCTCGAGCTCGGGCACGTCCTCGACGACGTCGAGGATGTCGTCGTAGCCGTAGACGGGGTAGTCCGGGTCGTAGCGCGGCAGCCGGAAGGTGAGGTTGTCCGGCCGCTCCAGGAACTGCGCCACCGTCGGCTTGATGGCCGGCAGCGTGGTCGCGTGGTGCTTGCGGTTGGCGAAGACGTCGAACAGGGTGCCGAAGATCCGGTCCTCGACCGCGGCGTCCCATCGGGGCGGCAGCGCCGGGTAGGCCTCCTGCACGGCGGCGACCTTGGTCTCGCCGTCCTCCCACGGCTCGAGAACCGGCAGGAAGACGTCGGGGCGCGTCCGTGGGAGGTCGGCCCAGCGGGTGGGCCGCTTGTCGTACAGGGTGATCGAGAAGCGGTTGGCCCAGAACAGGTTGAGCGCCATGTCGCGCATCAGCGCGTACCGGCTGTCGTAGCCCCCGGTCCGGACCCGGTCGAGGATCTCGGTGCCCGTGGGCGCCTTGGTCTCGAAGTCGCGGGCTATGACGCTGTCGAGCTGGTCGAGGGAATCCACGGTGGAGAGGTCCAGCGCGGGCATGACGTTCGACGGGAACACCATGCGGCCGTGCCGGTTCAGGACGAACGCGTCGGACATGTGCCGGTCCTTCCTGGGTGCTGGGTTCTCAGCTCTTCGCGGCGCGCTCCATGCCCCGCTCCACGGCGGCGATCAGGCGGGGCCGCAGCTCGGCGGCGGGGACGATGGCGTGCACCGAGCCCACCCGGCGGGCGCGCTCGATGTCGTGGATCGCCTCGAACTCGTCGGCGACCTCGCCGAGCTTCTCGGAGCGCACGGTGGCGCGCAGCGTCGCGAGTTCCGCGCGCAGCCGGCCCTGCTCGACCGGGTCGGCGGACTGCAGGGCGGCCTCCAGCTCCCGTACCCGCGGGTCCGCTGCGGTGCGCTTGTCGACCTCGCGGGTGAAGACGACCGCGGCGGCGGGCGCGCCCCCGATCACCGAGGCGTAGGAGCCCTCGACGGCGAGGACCTCCATGTTGTCGTTGAGCACGCCGGAGAAGACCACGAAGGCGCCTCCGTGGTAGCGGGAGACCACGCAGAAGACGATCGGGCCGTCGAAGTTCACGAGCGCCCGGCCGATCTCCGCGCCGAACTCCAGCTGCACCTTGCGCAGCGACTCCGGTGAGCCGTCGAAACCCGACAGGTTGGCCAGCACGACCAGCGGGCGGTTGCCGCTGGCGGCGTTGATCGCCCGCGCGGTCTTCTTCGACGACCGCGGGAACAGGGTGCCCGCCGTCCACTGGTCCGGGCCGTCGGCCGGGAAGCTGCCCCGCCGCGGGATCGGGTGCGACTCGATGCCGATCACCGTCACCGGGTGACCGCCGAGGTAGGCGTCCTGGACGACGGCGGTGTCGGCGTCGGCCATCCCCGCCCACCGCTCGAGCACCGGGTGGTCGGCGTCGGTGACCGCGCGCATCACCGTGCGGATGTCGAAGGGCTTCTTGCGCTCCGGGTTCGCGGTCGACGAGAAGATGTCACCGACCGTGGTGAAGTCGCTCGACGGGTGCGAGTGCGGGAACGCGCACACGTCGCGCTCACGCGGGTCGCCGGTGTCGGCCGGGCGCGCCCACCGCTCGCCGGGGGCGAGGTAGGCGTACTCGTAGTGCTGGAACAGCAGCTCGCAGGCGGAGGTCAGGTGCGGCGCCCAGTACTGCGCCTGCCCGTTGGGGCCCATGACCCGGTCGTATCCGCCGATGCCGAAGTTGTCCTCGGCCGAGACCCCGCCGGAGTAGTCGAGCGAGTGCTTGCCGGTGAGCACCATCGCGCTGTCCGGCGTCATGATGAGGATGCCCTTGGTGTGCAGGAGCATCGTGGCCTCGGCGTTCCAGTACGGCTGGGCGCCCACGTTGATCCCGGCGACGACGACGTTGATCTCGCCGCCGGCCTGGGTGAACTCGATGATCCGGCGCAGGGCCCGGGCGACCCAGTCCATGTTCTCGGTGCCGCTGTCCATGGAGATCCGGGCGCCGGAGGACAGCGCGAACCACTCCACCGGAACGCCGCGCTCCTCGGCCAGGTCGAGGGCGGCGATGATCCGCGCGCACTCGGGCTCGGCGACGGTGCCCAGCTGCTTGGTCGGGTCGCCGAAGAGGGCCACCCGCGTCATGCCCTCGGGGTAGCGCTTGGTCGGGGTGCTGACGACGCCGACGACGATCCCGGCCCGGTTCTGCCCCGGCGGCCGCTGCACCGGCGCGAGCCGGCCGTCGGGGCCGAGGTCGTGCTCGACGAACGTGCCCTCGGGCCCGGCCAGCAGCGGGGCGAGCTCGTACGGGTAGACCGCGCCGCGGGCCCGGGAGCTGAGCACCTTCTCGGTGTAGTCGTCCAGGGTGCGCATCGGCTCGGTCGGCCGCTGGGTGAGCTGCAGCTGCACCCCGGTGCCCGGCCGGTAGGAGAACCGCAGCGCGACCTCCTCCGGCTCCTCCCCCGGCATGGCCAGCCGGGCCAGCAGCATGATCTGGTCGAGCCCGGCCCCCACGGTCAGCGGGGCGGCGGTGCGGGCGAACGCGGCCACCTCCGACAGCGGAACCTCGATGTTCGGCCAGGCGTAGAGGAACACCCGGTTGTGCTCCAGCGGCCGGCGCGAGCGCCGCCGGGACTGCGCCCGCCGCAGGCTGTCCAGGCAGGCGGTCAGCTGCCGCTCGACGGTCGGGTAGCCCACGATCTCGCCGTCCTCGTCGCGCAACGCGGCCAGGTCGCGGACCTCGGCCATCGCGATGAACCGCTCGTCGTTCGGGTTGTCGCGGGCGGTGACGTGGAACAGATAGGTGTCCTCGGCCGAGGGCAGCCGCTCGCCGTCGAAGTTCTTCAGCCGCCACAGGTTCAGCCGCTGCGCGGTCAGCGGGTGCAGGCCGCGCACCAGCCGGTCCTCGGCCAGCCCGTCCGGGCCGGGCCGGAACGTCACGGTCTCCACCTCGCCGGCCGGGGTGGAGACGGTCACCGTCACCCGGCGCAGCGACGGCAGCGGCGCCACGCCGACCAGCAGGGCCTGCAGCTTGGCGGCCAGCTCGTCGGGGTCGGCCGGGCGGTCGGGCCAGGACAGGTACAGGTCGGCCAGCAGTGTCCGCGGCCCGGGTGCCTCGGCGGCCAGCCGGGTCACCACCTCGAACACCGCGGGCAGCCCGTCCACCGGCGCCATCAGCGCCACCAGGTGCAGCCGGGTGCCGCGCAGGTCGTAGTCGGCGGTCACCGACGAGAGCCCGTCGACCAGCGCGGAGCGCACGTTCTGCAGATCCCGGCTGCGGTAGTAGCGCCGGGTCAGCACCTCCAGCACCGGGTCGGGGACGGCGCTGCGCCGGTCGGCGCGCTGCGAGAGCAGCCGGATCAGCGGCTCGGGGCTCTCGACCAGCTGCTCGACCCGCCGCATGGCCGCCTCGGCGTCACCGCGGGCGCCCGCCTCCTCCAGCTCGGCCAGCAGCCGGGCCGCCCCGGCGAGGACGACCTCCCGGTTCTCCCGGACGACTGGCTCCTCGAAGGAGCGGTAGCGCACCGCCCGGGCCACGTCCCCGACCGCCGGGTAGCGCAGCTGGGTGGCCAGCACCAGCCGGTCGAGGACGTCGGCCACCTCGGCACGCGCCGGGCCCGCCGGCGGCGGCGCCGCGAGCCACCGCTCGAGCAGGGCCAGCACCGCCGGCAGCTGGTCGCCGGTGCGCTGCTGGGCCAGGAAGATGCGGTGCACCGCCTCCTGCAGCGCCGGGCTGGGCTCGAGGTCCTCCACCTCGTAGTGCCGCAGCGCCCGGCGCAGCCGGCCGCGGAAGCTCTCCGGCAGCCCTTCCCGCTCGGCGTCGAGGGAGTGCAGATAGGCGTGGAAGTACTCGCGCGGGCTGTGGACCTGCTGATCGGCCTCCTCCTCGGCGCTGGCCGGGCGGTTGCGGGACAGGTCGACCAGGTCGGCGAACGTGGCGAGCACACCGAGCTCGCCGCGCAGCAGCTCATCGTCGGCGCCGTCGACCTCGGCGCGGGCGGCGCCGTACCCGGCCACCAGCTGGCGGGCGTGGGCTGAGCCGACGTCGTAGCCCGTGATCAGCGCCTGCAGCCCGGCCAGCTGCGACAGCGCGCGCTCCCGCGGGCGCGCGCCGGAGGCGTCGTCGTGCTCGGGCAGCACGACCCGCTCCCCGGGGACCTCCGCGGCGTCGCCGTTGGTCCGCTCCACCGACAGCAGCGGGGCGCCGGCGTCGACCTGGGCGTTGGCCCGGACGAGCAGCTCGCGAACGCGGCCGGCGAACGGGGCGCGCACCGCCGTCTCCATCTTCATGCTCTCAACGACGGCGACCGTCTGACCGGCCTCCACCTCCTCGCCGGGGGCGACGCGCAGCGCCACGACGACGGCCGGCGCCGGCGCCCGCACCAGGCCGCCGGCGTCCCGGCTGACCCGGTGCGCGACCCCGTCGACCTCCACCAGGTGCGAGCCGGTCCCCTCGACCGACACGACCGACCAGCGCCGGTCGCCGACGGCGAGCCGGGTCTCCAGCGGCCCGAGGCGGTCGACCTCCACGTCGACGTACCGGCCGTCGAGCAGCACCCGGTAGCGGTCCCGCCCGGTGGTGGCCACCGTGCAGCGGTAGACCTGCCCGCGGTAGCCGAGCTCGACCGGGCGCTCGACCTCGTGCGGGGCGCGGGGGCGGCCGCCCCGGGCGGAGGCGAGGAACGCGGCCCGTTCCCCCGCCTCCTCGGTCTCGGTGACGTCGATGGCCACCTGCACCAGCGCGACCCAGGCGTCGCCGAGCAGCGGGGCGGCTGCCGTGGTGCCGGGCCGGTCGAGCCACCCGGTGTCAGCCGTGCCGGCCACGACCTCCGGCCGGTCCAGCAGGTCGAGCAGGAAGGACTTGGTGGTGGTGCCGCCGCGGATGACGACCGTGGTGTCGCGCAGCGCGACGCGCAGCCGGGCCAGGGCCTCGGCGCGGTCCTGCCCCCAGGCGATGACCTTGGCGATCATCGAGTCGTACTGCGGCGGGATGACGTCGCCCTCGCCGAACCCGGTGTCCACCCGCACGCCCGGGCCGGTGGGCAGCCGCATCAGCTCGATCCGGCCCGGCGCCGGGGCGAAGCCCTGTTCAGCGTCCTCGGCGGTCAGCCGCGCCTCGACCGCGTGACCGCGCGCGACGGGCAGCTCCCCCTCGAGCCGGCCGCCCGCGGCCACGTGCAGCTGCAGCTTGACCAGGTCCAGGCCGGTGGTCTCCTCGGTGACCGGGTGCTCGACCTGCAGCCGGGTGTTCACCTCGAGGAAGGTGAACAGCTGCTCGTCGGGCTGGTACAGGAACTCCACGGTGCCCGCCCCGACATACCCGGCGGCGGCGACCAGCCGGGCCGCCGCCTCGCGCAGCGACCGGTCCTGCTCGGCGCTCAGCGCCGGCGACGCGGACTCCTCGATGATCTTCTGGTTGCGGCGCTGCACCGAGCAGTCGCGCACACCGGGCGCCCACACGGTGCCGTGCGCGTCGGCGAGCACCTGCACCTCGACGTGCCGGCCGCCCTCGACCAGGCGCTCCATGAACACGGTCGGGTCGCCGAAGGTGCGCGCGGCCTCGGCCTGGGTGCGGGTGATCGCCTCGCCCAGCTCGTCGGGGGTGCGGACGACGCGGATGCCGCGCCCGCCGCCCCCGCTGCGGGACTTGACGATCAGCGGGTAACCGATCTCCGCGGCGTGCCGACGCGCCTCGTCCGGGCCGGTCACCGGCCCGCGGCTCCAGGGCGCGACGGGCACGCCGACGCGCTCGGCGAGCTCCTTGGCCTCGATCTTGGCGCCGAGCAGCCGCATGGCCCCCGGCGGCGGGCCGACGAAGGTGACGCCGAGCGAGGCACACAGCTCGGCGAAGGCCGGGTCCTCGGCGACGAAGCCCCAGCCCACCCAGGCGGCGTCGGCGCGGGCCGCGCGCAGCGCCCGGCCCAGCTCGTCGTGGTCGAGGTAGGGGCTGCCCGCGCCGGTCTCCCGCAGCAGCACCGCCTCGTCGGCCGCGCGCACGAACGTCGCCCGCCGCTCGGCCTCGGTGTGCAGGGCGATGACCCGCGTACGGGATCCGTGCTCCGCGTTGAGCTCCCGGACGGCGCGGGTCAGCCGCATGGCCGGCTCACCCCGGTTGATCACGGCGATGCGGTCGAACACCCGGCACCTCTCCCTGGCTGTGTGGTCGGCCGTCGTCGCCGACGGGGCGGAAGAGTGGCCCTACATGTCCAGGCCGCCGTTGACCCCCCACACCTGGCCCGTGATGTAGGACGACGCGTCGGCGGCGAGGAAGTGGACGACGCGGGCGACCTCCTCCGGCTGCCCGAGCCGCCCGAGGGGGATCCTCGCCCGGAGGCCGTCGAGCACCTTGGGCGGCACCGTGGCCAGCATCTCGGTCGCGATGTAGCCAGGAGTCACCGCGTTGACGGTGACCCCGACCCCGTCGGTATGGCCGGCGCGCTGGAGTTGCATGGCGGCCTCCCGGGCGAGCGTCTTGGTGAGGCCGAACAGCCCGGACTTGGCGGAGGCGTAGTTGACCTGCCCGATGCCGCCGGTCTCGCCGATCACCGAGGACACCATCACGATGCGTCCGCTGCCCCGCTCCAGCATGTGCTTCAGCGCGGCCTGCGACAGGTAGAAGGCCCCCGACAGGTTGACGTCCAGGACGCGCCGCCAGTCGTCGTCGACCATCTTGAGCACGGTCTTGTCGGCGGTGATGCCGGCGTTGTTCACCAGGATGTCGAGTCGGCCGTGCGCCTCGATCACCTCGGCGACGGTGCGGCGGCAGTCGTCGGCGGACCCGATGTCGCCGCGGTGGACCGTGGCGTGGCTGTCGGGAAAGGCTCCGTTCACGTCCTCGCAGAAGGCATCGGCCGCCTGCTGGTTGCCGCTGTAGCCGGCCGCGACCTCAGCGCCCTGCGAGGCGAGGCTGCGGCAGATCGCCGCACCGATCCCACGGGTCCCGCCGGTCACGAAGGCGACCCGACCGAGCAGCTTGTCGCCGGTCCTCGCCGTCCTCACCTGGGTAGCCGTCACCGGGTCCTCCTCGAAAGAGAGGCGCGCACGCCTCGCTCCAGGACCGGAGCCGGTGGCCGTCCTGACGCCGCCTGCTCCGGCATCGGGTACGGGGAAGCATCCTGCGGGCCGGACGCGCCTGCAAACCGGGACCATCCACCCATGTGGAAGCCGCTCGGAGCGATCTCCCGGGCCCACTGCGAACCTTCGTCATGAGCTACGGCTGACGCCCGAGAGCCGTGTGCGTATGTAGCGTGTCGCCCCTCGGACACTTCGAAGTGGGATCCTTCCCACCAGCTCGGGTCGGAGCCACGCTCTGCGTCCCCGACCGGCACGGTCCTCGCCGATCCTCGATCGGCAACCATCCCATCACCTGCGGCGCTGACGGTCGGCTTCGACGCAGCGGTGCTGCGGCGCGTTCTGGGCGCGACTGCCGAGCAGGTGGCGGCACGGACGGTCCGGGCAATGCCGAACGCCGCTCCACCGAAGCCCGCGGTCGCACGCCGCCGGGCCCCGGCCCACCGCAGCGGACCGCCGCGTCCTCTGTGCCGACCGCTACCCCGACGGACCGCCGCCCCGCCGCCCGTGCCCGCGCCGGCGGGGCTGCCAGCCTCCTTCGCCGGCATCGGGGCGCTGCTGACCGGCGTCGGCGAGCGGGTGTCCGCCGACGCGCTCACCCTGGCCCCCGTCTCCTCCACCGGGCAGACCGGCGCAGCTGTCGACGTCTCCGGCATCAGGGCGATGAATGCCGCGATGGCGCCGGCGCGCAGCAACACCGTGCTGCGGGCGCTGGACGGCAAGGGCCGCCTCGTGCTGCCGCTGGAGGTGGCCACCGCGACGCGGGTGCCTGCGGAGCGGGACGGTGCAGTGATCACCGTCTTCCTGCCCGGCGCGACCGACTGCCCCCGGCCCAACTTCTCCGCTGCGCCGCTGCCGCTGGACGCCCGCGGCCGGCTCACCGTGACCGCCGCGGTGCGGCCCGCAGGGCTGACGAGTCGGCGGCTCTCCCAGCTCACACCGGCGAGGTGCGGACCTTTCGCCGCCGGCGCCCTACCGTCCGGGGCTCTTGCGGCTGTGGCCACCAGACGACAGCCGCCGCCTCCCCGCCCCACGCGATGGACAGGACATGGCCCGGCTCGTGGGGAGATGCACTGGACTTACCAGCGTCCGCCTGCTCGACGACATCCGGCCGTGTGGAACGCCGCCTCAGCACGGCCACGCTCACGTACGAGGCGGAACCGGGGCGTCCCGCCGAGCGGTGAAGTTGTCGAACAGGGACCCGGCGTTGAGGGTCTCGACGTACTCGAGCATGTACTCCTGGCCGATGTCGACCGGGCCGAGCTTCGGGAACTTGACCCGTGCCTGGGTCTCCTCCTTGCTCCACCCGGCAGCGACCGCCTCGGCGACAGCGGCCTTCCAGCTGAGCAGGGCCGCGCGCTGCCGGTCCACGTAGGAGAGATCGGTGACCGGTCCATGCCCGGGGACGACGGTGTCGACATCCAGTGAGCGGATGATCTCGAGGGAGTCCAGCCATTGGTCGACGTCACTGGTCATCAGCCACGTCTGGCACTCGCAGAAGACGCTGTCACCGGTGAAGACCGTCCGCTCCTGCGGCACGTACACCGCGAGCTGACCGGGCGTATGACCGGGCGTGTGCAGCAGGTGGAAGTCGTGGTCACCGACCCGCAGTGAGAGGTCCCCGGTGAAGACGACCTGGCCCTTGTTGGGGTCCGCGTAGTACTCGTCGCGGTCCGGGAACAGTGCGATGCCGTCGGGGTCATCGGTGGGCAGGGCCTCGCGGGCGTACTCGAACGGGTCGAGCTCGGGGTACACGGTCATGAAGTTGTCGTAGAGCCCCTTGTGGTTCACGACCGTGCCGGCCCCGCGGAAGTACCAGTTGCCGAAGATGTGGTCGACGTGGTGCTCGGTGTTGATCAGGTACTGGACCTCGCCGAAGGTTTCCACGAACCGGCGCATCTCCACGGCCCGGGTCGGCAGCTGCGGCGTGTCGATGACGACCGGACCGGCCGAGGTCACCACGAAGCTGGGGTTGCACCCCCGCACCTTGGTCTCGGTGAACACGCGGTCGTTGAGCTGCTGCATCTGAGTCTCCGTAAGGCTCGGTCAGTGCGGGCGGAGGGGTTGCGGAGGGGTCAGCCGTCCTGGGCCGCGTTTGCGCGGTTCAGCAGAGAGGCGCCGAAGAACTCGATGTGCGCGCGCATCTCCTTGCCGGCCAGATCCGGGTCACGAAACTGGACGGCCATGAGCACGGGGCGGTGGAGCTCGGCGATGGCGTGCAGGTCGGAATGGCCTCGCAGCACGCTGACCACGGTCCTGGCCTCGACCCGCAGCGAACGCCAAACCTCGAGGAGCACTTGGTTGCCAGAGGCCTCGACGATGATCTCGTGGAACCGGGTGTCGTGGACCAGGAGCGCGTGAAGGTCACCGACGTCGGCGGCCTGCCGCATGCCGGAAAGCTCCTCCTGCAGTGCGCCCAGATGTTCCTCGGTGATACGGGTTGCAGCCTCCCGGCCGGCAACCTCCTCCAAGGCGGCCCGGACGGGGTAGATCTGCCCCAGCTCCTCCACGGTCACCTCGCGGACGCGTGCGCCCTTGTGGGGCTGCGACTCGATGAAGCGCATGGCCTCGAGGTCGCGAAGGGCTTCCCGTACCGGCGCCTGGCTCACACCGAACTCCGCCGCGAGCACGCTTTCCTTGACGCGTTCCCCAGGCCCGTACGTGCCATCGAGGATGCGCTCGACGATCAGGTCCTTGATCTGGTCACGCAGGACGCCGTTGCGGCGAAGTGGCCGATCCACTGGCTCTCCCTCGGGGTGAGGACCGCCCTGGGCGGCCCTGCTGCGTTATCGATAATACGGGCAAGACATGTGCTGTCAACCACAGTCATCGAGCATCTACAGGCAGTGAAATGCGGTCTGAGTCACGGAAAGTCGCCTCAGGGGGTTGACGTGCGTCACAGACCACTGCCAGATTATCGATAGTTCGGCCGTCCGCCCAAGGGGCAGGGCCGACGCACTGCCCCCTCATAACCCCCCACCACCTCAACCGGAGATGGCATGAGCGACGACAACGTCTTGGCGACCTTCTTCGGGGACGACGAGTTCCCGGTGCAGTGGGAGGCCGGCCAGAAGGACCTCTTCTGGGTGCACGACGACCTCCACATCCCGAACCCCGTCTCCCCCATGTACGCAGACATCGGCGGCTGGTGGCTGAAGTGCGACTACATGTTCCGGCGCTTCGGTACCCCGTTCGCCTCTGACTGGATCTCCAAGATCGTCAACGGCTACGTCTACACCGCGGCCATCCCGGCCACCCCGGGCCTCTCGGCCGAGGCGTCCGAGTACGGCGCCCGCTACACCCCCCGGGTCCCCCTGGACCCGGAGGACCCGGCCGAGCTGGGCGGCTACATGGGCTGGACGCTGCCCTACTACGCCGAGAACTTCCTCGGCTGGTGGCGCGGCCGGCTGCGGCCGGAGATGGAGCGCAACTTCGTCCGCTTCGACGAATACGACTACGACGGCGCCAGCCTCGTCGAGCTCGCGATCCTGCTCGAGGACGCGATCGACATGCACGACCGGCACTGGTCCATCCACTGGGTGCTGAACTTCGCCCAGTTCTCCTCCACGCTGGCGCTCAACGCCGCGATCGCGGCGGCCAAGGGCGAAGGCGACCACTCGACGCTGATGGGCCGGCTCCAGAGCTCCACCGAGAACCGCAACTGGGACTCCATCGACGAGCTCTGGAAGATCAAGGAGTGGGTGAAGAAGGAGCAGGGCGAGGTCGCCAAGGCCTTCACCAAGCCCACCGCCGTTGATGTGATCCGCGCCCTGGAGGGCACGGAGGCCGGGCGGACGTTCCTCGCCGAGCACATCGAGCCGTACCAGAAGGTCTTCGGGTACAAGTCGATGTACGCCCACGAGTTCTCGTTCAAGACGTGGCGCGAGAACCCAGCGCCGATCGTCGAGGCCGTGCGCGGCTACCTGGAGTCCGACTACGACTACCCGGCCGAGCTCAAGGCAGTGGCCGAGGACCTGGAGAAGGCGAAGGCCGAAGTCTTCGAGGGCGTGGAACCCGGCCCGGCCCGGGACGAGCTGGAGCGGGCGCTCGACCTGAGCCTGCGGATGAACCCGCTCACGCCTGACCACCACTTCTACATCGACCAGGGCACCAACGCTCGCGTCCGGCTCGTGCTCATCGCGATCGGGAAGAAGCTGGTCAGCGACGGCAAGCTCGACGATCCCGAGGACGTCATGTACCTCAAGTACAACGAGCTGCGCCGCCTGATGGCCGGCACCAACTCCTTCGACGCCCAGGAACTGGTCGGCGACCGTCGCGACCAGCGCGAAGACGCCTACGAGCTGCGGCCGCGCGACTGGGTCGGCACGGCCACCGAAGAGGCCGTCGCCTTCCCGTACCTGTCGCTGTGGGCGTTCCCGGAGAAGCTCAACCGGCCCGCGCCGAGCCACGAGGGCGAGATCCCAGGGCTGCCGGCCTCGGCCGGCGTCGTCGAGGGAACCGCCCGCGTCGTGCTCTCCCAGGAGCAGTTCAGCGAAGTCCAGCCCGACGAGATCGTGGTCTGCCGGATGACGAGCCCGTCCTGGGTCGTGCTGTTCACCAAGATCTCCGGTCTGGTCACCGACGCCGGCGGCATGGCGTCGCACCCCGCCGTCGTCTCGCGAGAGTTCGGGATCCCCGCGGTCGTCGGCACGTCCGACGCCACGCGCCGGATCACGACGGGCGACCGGGTCCGGGTCAACGGCTCGACCGGCCGCGTCGAAATCGTCGCCGACGTCTCGGCTACGCCCGCCCAGGCCCTCTGAAGGTGAGCCCGATGACCGCGATCCTCCCGCCCCCGACCGCCGTGGAGCACGCCGCCGTGTCGACGCACGACCAGCCGCTCGTCCTGCCGTTCAGCGATCCCCGGTGCCGGGTGGTGGAGCTGACCGGCGGCAAGGGCGCCAGCCTGGCGACCATGACCGCCGAGGAACTGCCGGTCCCGCCCGGCTTCGTCATCACCTCGGCGGCCTTCGCCGCCGCGGTGGACGAAGAGGCCCTCCGGGACGCGATGCGCCGCAATGACATCGAGGCCGCAAGGTCGCTCGTCGCCGCTGCGAAGCCTCCTCGCGAGCTGATCGAGCGCGAGTACGCCAAGCTGCAGGGCTTGGTCGCCGTGCGGTCCTCGGCGTGCGCCGAGGACTCCGAGGGCGCCAGCTACGCCGGCCAGCAGGAGACCTTCCTCAACACTGACGGCCTCGAGGCGGTGCTGCACAACGTCGTCGAGTGCTGGCTGTCCTTCTTCACCGACCGCGCCGTCTTCTACCGGCAGGAGAAGGGCTCGCTGGAGGACGTCGCCATGGCCGTCGTCGTCCAGCAGATGATCGACAGCCAGAAGTCCGGCGTCATGTTCACCGTCGACCCGGTCCACGGCCGCAAGGACCGCATGGTCGTCGAAGCAGCCCCGGGCCTCGGCGAGGCGGTCGTGTCCGGTGAGGTCACGCCGGACAACTACACCCTCTCCCGTCAGGGGGTCGTGAAGAAGGCCAAGGTCGTCGACGCCGAGCGGGTGCTCAGCGACGAGGAGTGCGCCGCGCTGGCCCGAATGGGCCAGAAGCTCGCCGAGCTGCACGGTGTGCCCCAGGACATCGAGTGGGCGTTCGACGCAGCCGGCGACCTCTTCCTGTTGCAGTCCCGGCCGATCACCACCGTCTGAGCCACGGCCCGGCACGGGGGCACGTCGCACTCTCACGACGTGCCCCCGGCCGAGCACGGCCGTCGACCCCCACGGACCACGATCAGGGAGCACACGACGTGACCTGGATGGCGCCCCGCACCGTCGCCGAGGCGGTGGAGCTGAAGGCCGCCCACCCCGATGCCACCGTGGTGGCCGGCGGCACCTTCGTCGGCATCCTCACCCGCCAGGGGTTGCTGAGCAGCGAGGACTGGATCTCGTTGCAGAACGTCCGCGAGCTGCAGCAGATCGACACCAGCGCTGAGCTCGCGCTGGGAGCCATGGTCACCCACCGGCGGATCGAGCTGCACCCCGCCGTGGCCACCGGATGGCCCGGCCTTCGGCAGGTCTTCGCCGTCGTAGCCAGCCCTCGAGTCCGCAACGCGGCCACCGTCGGCGGCGTCCTCGGCGACGCGGACTACGCCTCGGACCCACCCGCCATGCTCGTCGCCTGCGGGGCATGGGTCGAAGCGCTCAGTGTGCGCGGGCTGCGCCGGATCCCCGTGGCCGATCTCATCCTCGACCACTACGAGACCAGCCTCGACGAGGACGAACTCATCACCCGGGTGCTCGTCCCCCGCGGCCGGAACCACACCACCTACCGGAAGCTGCGGACCCGCAGCCAGGAGGACCGGCCAAGCGTCGCCGTCGCCGCCGCCCTGCACGAGGGAACCGCATCGGTCGTCGTCGGCGCCGTCTCCGGGCGCCCGCAGTACTTCCCCGATCTGTGCGCCACGTGGGTGCCGGGCCAGGACGACAGCGTCCGCTCGATCGCCGCCGGCTACGCCGAACGGATCGACCCGATCAGCGACAACCGCGGCACCGCCGCCTACCGCACCCGAGCCATCGCCGTCGAGGTCCGCCGCGCCCTGGAAGACCTCACCCCGGCGGCCCTGACCTCCCGGAAGGCCGCGGCATGACCGACCCCCGCATCCGTGCCCAGCTGCGCTACCCCGTCGACCTCACGGTCCCGGGCATGTGGCACGCCCGCCTGGTGCGCTCTCCGTACGCCTCGGCACGCGTCACCGCCGTCGACACATCGCTGCTTCCTGACGGGGTCGTCGCCCTGACCCCGGCCGACGTCGAGGGCCTGGGGCGCTACGGCGCACAGATCCGCGACCAGCACATCCTCGCTGGCATCGCGCGGCACATCGGCGACCCGGTCGCCGTGGTCGTCGCCCCCGACGAGGCCACAGCTCGCGCCGCCGCCGCTCTGGTCGACGTGAGCTACGAGGAGCTCCCCGCCATCTTCGACGAGCGGGAGGCTCTGCGGCCCGGTGCACCACTCGTCCACGCGACGATCCCGATCAGCACCAGTGACTCCGCCTACTTCGGCCTTCGCCCGCTGGACGGCACGAACATCTGCCATCGCTTCCGGATCCGTACCGAGGGGATCCCCCAGGGCGAGCCGTACAGCGCGGACCCGGAGCCCCAGGACGCCGACACGGGCTTCGCGGGTGCCGAAGTGATCGTCGACGAGACGTTCTACATGCCTGCGGTCCAGCACGTGCCGATGGAGCCGCACGCCTGCATCGCCACCTGGACCGACGGCCGGCTCGAGCTGGTCACCGGCACGCAGACGCCGTTCAACATGCGCCAGGACCTCGCCGTGCTCTTCGGCGTCCCGGAGACCGACGTCCGCGTCGTCGTCCCGCCGATGGGCGGGTCCTTCGGCGCCAAGACCTTCGTCCGCACCGAGGCCATCGCCGCAGCAGCCGCGCAGTGGGTGGACCGCCCGGTCCGGCTGGTGCTCGACCGCGACGAGGAGTTCGTGACCATCACCCGGCACGCGGCGACCGTGCGGATCCGCCTCGGAGCCACCCGGGACGGGCGCTTCGTCGCCAAGCGTGTGTGGTGCTGGGTGAACACCGGCGCCTATGCCGACTGCGGGCCCGGCGTCGCCATGAAGATGGGCTACGCCGGCGTCGGCCCCTACCGGTTCGACGCGGTCGCCGTCGACTCCTACTGCATCTACACGAACCTGCCCCCCGCCGGCGCCTACCGCGGCTACGGAGCCACCCAGTCGGTGTGGGCGTCGGAACGCGTGACGGACCTGATGGCCGAGCAGCTCGGCATGGACCCGGTGGAGCTGCGACGCAAGAACCTCCTCGTCGACGGCGACGTCTACTGCACCGGCGAGACGATGCACGACGTCCACTTCGAGGAACTGCTCGACGACGCCGCCCGGGCCGTCGACTGGCAGCCCGGCGAGCCGAACCCGGGCAAGGGCATCGCCGTGATGCTGAAGGGGATGCAGACCCCGAGCAAGGCCGAGGTCGGCATCCGCCGCATCGGCCCGGACCGGTACGAGGTCCTCAGTGCCACCACCGAGATGGGGCAGGGCTCCGCCAAGGCGATCGCCCAACTCGCCGCGGAGCTGCTCGGCGTGGAGACCGACCAGGTCGACGTCCCCCCGCCGGACACCGACCGCGTCCCGTACGACACGCGGACGACGTCCAGCCGCTCGACGCACATGATGAGCCGCGCACTCGAGGCCGCAGTCGCCGACCTGAAGGACAACGGCACCGACTACGGGCACGGGCGCATCGCCAACGAGGGCGGCCTCGACGTCGACACCGGCCAGGGCGTGGCGTCCTCCCACTGGCACCAGGGCGCCGCGTCGGCCCAGGTGGACGTGGACGAGGAAACCGGGGTCCTCACCCTGCGCCGGCTGCACGCCTCTTCCTACGCCGGCCGCGTGGTCAACAAGGCCGCGGCCGAGCTCCAGCAGGAGGGCTCGATGATCATGGCGATCGGGACGACGTTGTTCGAGGAGATGACCTTCGACGACGGTCAGGTCGTCGGTCCCAACCTCTCCGACTACAACATTCCCTCCGCCCTGGACTGCTCCCCGATCACCCAGACGATCCTCGAGATCGAGGGGGCCGAGGTCCACGGCCTCGGGGAGACGGCCCTGCCCCCGGTTCCGCCGGCCATCGGCAACGCGCTCGCCAGCCACGGCTACTCCCCCACCCGGCTTCCCCTCACCCCGGAACGGGTGCTGGCCTGCGCGAAGGAGCCTTCGTGAACATCACCCTGCAGATCAACGGCGCACCGGTCGACCTCGAGGTCGACGAGGGCGTGATGTTGCTGGAGGTCCTGCGCGACCAGCTCGGCCTGCTCGGCGCACGCGGCACGTGCGGTGTCGGACTGTGTGGTGCGTGCACGGTGCTGGTGGACGGCCAGCCCATCTCGTCGTGCATCCTGCTCGCCCCGCTCGCCCAGGGACGGGCGATCACCACAGTCGAGGGGCTGCCCGACGACGACCCGGTCGTGCAGTCCTTCGACCGTCACCACGCCTTCCAGTGCGGCTACTGCATCCCCGGGATGGTGCTCACGTCGAAGGCGTTCCTCGGCGAGTGCGCCGGCAGCGGGACCTGCCCCTCCCGGAAGGAGATCGCCGAGGCCCTCGGCGGCAACCTCTGCCGCTGCGGCTGCTACGTCAAGATCATCGACGCTGTCCAGGAGGTCGGCTCGTGAAGTACGTGACCTACGCGGCTCCCGACGGCACCGGCCGCGTGGGACGGCTGGAGGGCGACACCGTTCTCGACCTCGGCTTCGACGGCGACATGATCGCCTTCATCGAGGCCGGCGCGCCGATCGGCACAGCCCGGCCGGTGCCGGACGCGCGCCTGCTGGCGCCGTTGCAGCCCCGATCCTTCCGGGACTTCCTCGCTTTCGAGGGCCACCTGAAGAACGCGTTCAAGAACCTCGGCCGCGACATCCCGGCCGAGTGGTACGAGGTGCCCGCCTTCTACCGCAGCGTCGGCAGCACCGTGACCGGACCCGACACGGAACTGGCCTGGCCCTCCTACACCGAGCAGCTGGACCACGAGCTGGAACTCGCCGCGGTGATCGGCCGGCCGTGCAAGGACGTTCCCGCCAGCGAGGCGCTGGACTACGTCTTCGGCTTCACGATCTGGAACGACATGTCCGCCCGCGACGTCCAACGCCGCGAGCTGCCAGTGGGCATGGGCCCGGCCAAGGCCAAGGAGTGGGACGGCTCCAATGTCCTGGGCCCGTGCATCGTCACCCCCGACGAGATCGACCTCGCGACCCTCGAGCTCGAGGTACGTGTCAACGGGGAGCGCTGGGGCGGGGACACCACCGCCGCCATGCACCACAGCTTCGGTGACCTCATCGCCTACGCCGCTCAGGACCAGACCCTGCTGCCCGGTGACGTGCTGGGCTCCGGCACCGCCACCGGCGGCTCCGGGCTGGAACTGGACCGCTGGCTGCAGCCAGGGGACGTCATCGAGATGGAAGCCGGCCCCATCGGCGTCCTGCGCAACACCGTCGGAACACGCTCCACCAAACCCCGAGCCACCCCAATCCCCGATCGGAAGGACAACTGACATGGCGTTCGTCGTCGCAGCCACCTGGAAGGCCAAGCCCGGAGAGGCCAAGCGGGTCACCGACGTGATCAAGAAGATGACGCCGCTGTCGCGTGCCGAGCCGGGGAACGTCTTCTACCAGGCGCAGGTCAACCCGGAGGACCCCGAGACCTTCTTCCTCTACGAGCAGTACACGGACGCGCAGGCCTACGAGGACCACAAGAACACGCCGCACTTCCAGGAGAACGTGTTCGGCTACATCATCGAGTACCTGGCCGAGCGCAGCGTCAAGACGTACGAAACGATCGATGTCTGAGCCGCCGGGGCCCGACGTCGCTGTGGCGCACCGGCTCCTGCTGGTGCGTCACAGCGAGATCGCCTCGCATCGGGGAGACGTCCCGCTCACGGACAACGGGGTGGAGATCGCCCGCCAGGTCGGTCGTGACCTCGGCAAGGAGAGGCCGGCCTTCCGCGTCCTGACCGGCGGGACCTTGCGCACCCGGCAGACCGCCGAGGCCGTGGCCGAGGGGGCGCGGAGCGAGGGGGCGGAGGTCGAGGGACCTCGCGTGGCCTTCGCGCTGCGCAATCCCGACATCTACGTGGCAGGCGAGCGGGTCGACATGGTCAGCAGCGCCACTGCCCTCGCCGAGCAGGTTCCCGGCATGACCGAGGACCAGGCGGCGTCGAACCTGTTCTTCTCCGGGTTCTTCGACCACCCCGACCGGATCGGCTGGTGGCTGGGCCTGTCCGAGGTCCCTGGGGACGACGCGACCACCCTCGCCCGCCGCATCGACGCGTTCGCCAGCAGCCTTGCCGACGCAGGCAGCCGCACCGGCGGGCTCACGGTCGGCGTGACGCACTCCCCCGTGCTGCGCGCCTGCACGCTGGCCCACCTCGCCAACGACCCCGGCGAGCCGCCGTGGGTGGGTGGCCTGGAGTACGCCGTCCGTCCCGACAGGTCGCTGCGGGTCAGCGCCTTCGCCATCGACCGCACCTGACGCCGGACGCCCGGCACGACGACACGAGAGCAGACATGGAACTCACGCAGACCTTCACCGTCCCCGTGCCGATCGAGACCGCATGGAAGGCCCTCAACGACCCCGAGCGCATCGCGCCCTGCATGCCCGGCGCCAGCCTCGAGTCCGTGGAGGGCGACAGCTTCGCCGGCAACGTCAGGATCAAGCTCGGGCCCATCGGCCTCAGCTACCGGGGAACGGCACGCTTCGTCGACGCCGACCCGGTGACGCGCACCGTCGTCATCGAGGGCTCCGGCAAGGACGCGAAGGGAAACGGCTCGGCCAGCGCCACGGTGACCGCGCGGCTGACCGAGGACGCGGGCACCACCACGGTCGCCACGACCACGGACCTGAACATCACCGGCAAGCCGGCCCAGTTCGGCCGCGGAGTCATGAACGACGTCGCCAACAAGATCGTCGCCCAGTTCGCCGGCAACCTCGCCACGCTGCTGACCTCGGAGGAGGCAGCGCCGGCCGGGACGTCGTCGGAGCCACCGCTGGCCGCGGCGGCGACAGCGACGTCTCCGGCACCGGTGGCCGCCCGACCGGCGGTGGCCGCTCCCGCCGCCGCGGAGCTCGACGCATTCGCCCTGCTCGGCATCTCGCCGACCGTCCGCCGTCGGCTCACCGCCGCCCTCGTCCTGGCCGACGTGTTCGTCCTGGGCTGGGCCATCGGCCGGCTCGGCAACCGCCGCTGACCCACGACCAGCTAGGAGTGCACGTGCCTTCCACCGTCACCACGGTCAACCCAGCCACCGGCGAGCCGCTGAGCAGCTACCCCGGCTCCGACGTCGACGAGGTGCTCTCCGTTCTCGCGTCGGTCGCCGGGACACAGGCCTCCTGGGCCGCGGCCCCGGTGGAGCAGAGAGCCGAGATCATCCGGGCGATCGGCGCTCAGCTGCGCAAGGACGTCGAGGAGCTCGCCGCACTGATGACCGCCGAGATGGGCAAGCCCATCGCCGAGGCGCGCGCCGAAGTGGAGAAGTCGGCCACGGCGTGCGACTACTACGCCGACCACGGACCGGCTGCGCTGGCTCCCGTGGAAGTCGACACCGGCGACCAGCGCAGTTGGGTCGCGCACGAGCCCCTGGGCGTGGTCCTGGCCGTGATGCCCTGGAACTTCCCCTTCTGGCAGGTCCTCCGGTTCGCCGCGCCGACCCTGCTGGCGGGCAACACGGCGATCCTGAAGCACTCCCCCAACGTCACCGGCTGCGCGCTCGCCATCGAGCGCGCCTTCCGGGACGCCGGCCTCCCCGAGAACGTGTTCCGCAGCATCGTCGTCGCCGAGGAGGACGTCCCGGCGGTCAGCCAGGCGCTGATCGAGGACGACCGGATCGCCGCCGTCAGCCTCACCGGCAGTGAGCGCGCCGGCTCCGCCGTCGCAGCCGCCGCCGGCCGGGCCATCAAGAAGAGCCTGCTGGAACTCGGCGGCTCCGACCCCTTCGTCGTCCTCGACGACGCCGACCTCGACCTCGCCGTCGCCGCCGCGGTCAAGAGCCGCTTCATCAACGGCGGGCAGAGCTGCCTGGCGGCCAAGCGGTTCGTCGTCCACGCGGCGGTCGCCGCCGACTTCAGCCGCCGGTTCGCCGAGGCCGTCTCCCAGCTGGCCGTCGGGAGTCCCACCGATCCGGCCACCACCATCGGCCCCATGGCCCGGGCCGATCTCGTGGACGAGCTGGAGCGCCAGGTGCGGGGATCGGTCGACGGCGGGGCGACCGTGCTCACCGGGGGCGAGCGGCTCGACCGACCGGGCGCCTGGTTCCCGCCGACAGTGCTCGCCGACGTCACGCCGGACATGCCGGTCATGGCCGAGGAGACCTTCGGGCCGGTGGCCGCCGTCGTCGCGGTCGCCGACGACGACGAGGCAGTCCGCGTCGCCAATGCCACCCGGTACGGGCTCGCAGCCAGCGTGTGGAGCGCCGATCCGGACCGCGCGCTGTCCGTGGGACGGCGCATCACCTCCGGGGCGCTGTTCGTCAACGCCGTCGTCGCGTCCGACCCGAGGCTGCCGTTCGGTGGCACCAAGCGCAGCGGCTACGGCCGGGAGCTCGGCGAGGCAGGAGCGATCGAGTTCACCAACGCCCGCACCTACGTCATCGGCTCGGGCGTCCTGCCCAGCGGCCCGCCCACGGAGTGAGGTCCTGATGCGCCTCGTCCTGCTGGGCCCGCCGGGGGCGGGCAAGGGAACACAGGCTCAGGTCCTCGCCGCACGGCTCGGCGTGCCGGCCATCTCCACCGGCGACATCTTCCGGGCCAACGTCAGCGGCGGGACCGATCTCGGCCGTCGGGCGAAGGCCTTCATGGATGGCGGCGACCTGGTGCCGGATGAGATCACCGTCGCCATGGTGGTGGATCGACTGGCTGAGGCAGACGCCGCCCACGGCTTCCTCCTCGACGGCTTCCCGCGCACCATCCCCCAAGCCGAGCGCCTGGATGAGGCGTTGGCCCGACGAGGGCATCGGCTCGACAGCGTCCTGGAGCTCGTCGTCGACGAGGAGGAGGTGGTCCGCCGTCTCTCCGGTCGGCGGCTGCTGGTCGACGGCGAGTGGGTCACGCGCGAAGACGACAAGCCCGAGACGGTCCGACGCCGTCTCGACGTGTACCGCGAACTGACCGCGCCGCTCACGGCGTTCTACGCCGAGGCCGGTCTCCTGCGCCGGATCGGCGCCCTCGGGCAGATCGACGAGGTGACCGCTCGGGCACTCGCCGCTCTTGGTACTAACCGCGTCTCCGCGGGATGACCGGAATCCAGATGGTCGGGTGAGTTCTGCAGCGCAACTCGCCACACGATCACGGGTGTCCGACCGGCGTGCTCCGTCGGACATCGACCACGAAGCGCCCACGCTGGCGCTCTACTCCTCGAACGGGAGCAGCACGTGGGCGATTGCCCACGTGACGGTGTTCAAGTCCCCCCTCGGACACCGGATCGAACCCCCAAGGCTTCAGGCCGCGGGGGTCCGGTCTTCGGGGTTCGGCGTGTCCGCAGGGTGCCGACGCGCGTGCTGTGCAGGCAGATCGAAATTGCCGGGCGCGGCCCTGCCCCCAAAACGATCGGCGGCTGAGCGAACCCGTAGAGCGGCAGTCCAGGGAGCGGAACCGGTCGAAACGGTGCTGAACAACGGGCATCTCGGCACGGACGACCGGTTTCGGCGAGGGCTCCGACAGCCGCTCGTCAGATGCGCAGGCGCCCTCCCCCGGCACATGGGTGATCCCGATCGCCGTTGGGCGAAGAAGAACCTGATTCACGCCCGTGCCCCGGGCCCGGGGAATCCTGAGCGCCGACACAGTCAGACGTCAGGAACCGCCATCAGCCTCATCACGAGGAAGCGCCCGCCGGCGGTCACGCCCGCCTCCACGGCCATGACTAGCCGCTCATCCACCGACGTGGCCACGTAGCACCTCAGAAGACCTTGGCCGTCCGGCGGGTCGCAGACGACCTCACCGTCGGGTGGGATGAGCGGGTAGTCCTGCGCCGTCTCGATGATGCTCGTAGCCGGTTCGGTCGACATCAGCGTCATGCCGACGACGTCCTGCCGCTCCCACGCTGACAGAAACTCAGCAACCACCGACTGGTGCGAGTCGTAGACACTGTCGGTGCGCCAAGAGTCGAACTCTGGACACAGGGTCGTGGTCGCCAGCTGCAGCTGCGCCTCGTACATGTCCACGGTGAAGTCCGGGGTGAGCAGCAGCCCGCTACCTGTCGTGGCCGCCACCGTCCGGAGCGCCTCCTGGACATCGCCGCCGACCTCGTCGACTGATTGACAGAACCCGATGCCGTAACCCACCCAGAGGTCGTCAGGCACGCTGCCCGTAATCGGAAGGCCGTACTCGTGGTAGCCCAGGTCGAGCAGCCCCGACGCCCACTCCTGGGCCCCGTCGACCTGGGCCTGGTTCGCGAGCGTCGCTTCCCGCCAGTCGATGCCGGCCGGGCCGGCGTTCGAGGCCGACGTCGGGTCCGACGGCGTGGCAGCCTCCCCGGCGCCCGGGCGGTCCGGCTCGGCGGACGTTGGGTCCGAGGACCCCGACACGCCGGCCGCCTGATCCTCGCTGCAGGCAGAGGTTCCGAACAGCATTGCGAGTAGCACTGCCAGCGCTCCGGATCGTCGGATCGTCGAGATCCGCGACCGTCTTTGCCGAGCCCGCACCACGACCCCCGTTCCGCGCGGCTGCCCGCTCCGCCCGCCCGCGACAGAGTGCCCGCCGACGACGACGGCGACAAGTGCCTCGCGCTGGGTCGCGGCACAGGTCCCGTCGAGCCGGCTCGTCGAGGTCCCGGGAGCGGCGCACCTCTTCGCCCTGGAACGCCCCGAGTGGATCCTCGAGCGGCTGGTCAGGCGCGGGTGACACCCGGTCCTCGCGCTGCCGCCCCGCGACCTCGACGGCGCGACCCTGCCCGATGCGCTCGGGTCGGGCGTCGACGAGGGCCGCACCCTCCGCGCGGAGGGCTGTGGGCCGCCGTCCTCGTGCTCACCACCTACGACACCGACTCCGAGCGCATCGCCGCCATCGAGGCCGGCGCCACGCGCTACCTGCTCGAGGACACCCCCGCTGACCGGGTCGCTGAGCGCGTGCGAGCGCCAGGTGCTCGCCCTCGTCGCCCGCGGGACGTCGAACTGCGCCATCGCCGAGGAGCTGTTCGTCAGCGAGGCGACCGTCAAGACGCACCTGGTCCACGTCTACGAGAAGCTCGGCGTCAACGACCGCGACGCCGCGGTGGCCACCGCCTACGAGCGCGGCAACCTCGGCTGATCGCCCGAGCCCGGCCGCCACGGCCTCGCTCTCCCTCTCGGTGGATCAGCGGCGTGGCGCGCCGCGCGCCCACGGACCGCGCCAGTGGCGCCGGAGCGCGAGGAGACGGACGGCGAAGACGGCGACGGCGACGCCGGCGCCCAGCGCCGGACCGTCCACGCCGACGGTCGGGGCGGCGCCGACGACGAGGGCCCCGACCAGCGCCGGCACCGCGTAGAGCTCGGAGTCCGGGCGCACCAGGGCCGGGACCTCGCGGGCGATGACGTCGCGGAGCACGCCGCCGCCCACGGCGGTCGTGACCCCGAGGCAGGCCGCGGCCACCGGCGCGAGGCCGGTGTCGAGGGCCTTCTCGGTCCCGGCCACGCAGAACAGCCCCCTGCCCGGCGGCGTCGAAGACCAGCAGGGGCCGGGAGAGCCGCGCGCGGCCGGGGTGGGCGACGGACGTGATCGCGGCCGCCGCCAGGGCCACGACCAGGTACTCCCACCTGGTGAACGCCGGGGGCGGCGTGTCGCCGATCACGAGGTCGCGGACGATCCCGCCGCCCAGCGCGGTGACCACCGCCAGGATCGCGAGGCCCACCACGTCGAAGTCCCGACGGATCGCCATCAGGGCCCCGGAGACCCCGAAGGCGAACACGCCGATCAGGTCCAGCACCCGCACCGGGGCTCCTTCGTCCGTGCCCGGCCGCTCCGCCGCCCGACGTCCGCGCGGCGGAGCCGGTCCGGCGCCCGTCGCGCCCGGGTCAGCCGGCCGTCGCGCGGGCGGCCTCGTCGATGAGCCGCGCGACGGCCTCCGGCTGCGACACGGTCACGGCGTGCGAGGCGTCCACCTCGACGGCGGAGGACGACGCGCGCCCGGCCATGAACCGCTGCGCCTCGGCCGGCACCGCCAGGTCCTGGAGCGTGACGAGGGTCCAGGACGGGACGGTCTTCCAGGCCGCCTTCGTCGCCTTGTCCGCCAGGGCGTCCCCGATGATCGGCCGCTGCGTGACGGCCATCAGCTCGGCGACGTCGGCGGGCACGTCGGCGGCGAAGATCGCGTGGAACTTGTCCTGCTCGATGTAGAGGTCGTCCACCGTCTGCCCGTCGGGACCGCGGACCGGCACCGGTCGCAGCGCCGACCCGAGCTCGTTGCCGGGGTACCTCCCGGCCAGCTCACCGGTGCTCTCGCCCTCGTCGAGCAGGAAGCTGGCGACGTACACCAGCGCCCGCACCCGCGGGTGGCCGTCGGCGGCCTCGCTCATCACGCTGCCGCCGTAGGAGTGCCCGGCGAGGACGATCGGCCCCTCCACGCCGTCCAGGACGTCGCGCAGGAACGCGGCGTCGCCGTGCAGCGAGCGGAGCGGGTTGGCCACCCCGACCACCGGATAGCCGTCCCGCCGGAGCCGGGCGATCACGCCGTTCCAGCTCGAGGTGTCGGCGAAGGCCCCGTGCACCAGCACCACCGTGGGCTTGGCGGCGGCGCGGTCGTCGGGCGTGCTGCTGGTCATCGGTCTCTCCCTCTGGGTCTGCGGGCGACCCCTCGTCGCCCGTCCGTGGCACACCTCGTGCGCGCCCCCGTCAGCGCCGTCGGTGTGCGATATATTGCATTCCGGTACACCGCGCCGGAAGACTCCCTTCCGCGCTTCCTCGTTCCGCAGAGCCTCAGGAGGTCCCTCCGTGCCGATCCCCCCGACGGTCCCCGGCCTCGACCGCGGCCTGCTCCGGGACGACGTGTACCGCCGCCTCCGCGACGCGATCGTCGACGGCACGTTCGCCCCCGGTGAGCAGCTCAAGGACCTGGAGCTCGCGACCTGGCTGGGCGTCAGCCGGACGCCGGTCCGCGAGGCCCTCCTCCGGCTCGCGCAGTCCGGCCTCGTCCACGCCCGGCCCGGGCGGTCGACGGTCGTGAGCACCCTCGACGCCCGCGCCGTCCGCGACGCCCGGGACGTCGTCGCGGCGATGCACGAGCTGGCGGTCCGCGAGGCCGTCCCCGTCCTCACCGAGGCGGACCTGGTGGCCATGCGCGACGCCAACCGGCGGTTCGCCGCGGCCGTCACGTCCGGCGACGTCGAGCAGGCCCTGCTCGCCGACGACGAGCTGCACGGCGTGCTCGTGCGCATCGCCGGCAACCGCGCCCTCGACACGGTGCTCGAGCAGTTCACGCCGACCGTCCGCCGGGCGGAGCGGCTGCGCTTCGCCTCCCTGCGGGGTCGGACCTCGGTCCGCCAGCACGACGAGCTGATCCGGCTCTGCTCCGCCGGCGACGTCGAGGGCGCGGCCGCCGTCGCCTACGACACCTGGCACAGCCTGCCGAGCGCCGAGGCATGAGGCCCGGGACCGGCCCCTCAGGGGGCGATGACGAGCTCCGCGACGAGGTCGCCGGCCAGCGCGAACCGGTAGCGGAGGTCGACGACGCCGCCGGGGAAGTCGCCCTCCAGGCGGTGGGTGGCGGTCCAGTGCGCGTCGTCGGTGCGCTCCGCGGCGACGAGCGTCGTCGTGTACGTGAACTCGGCGCCGGCCCTGGAGAGGAAGTCGCGGACCTCGTCGGTCCCGCGGTAGGTCGTGCCGTCGTCGACCACGACGGCGGTGGGCGTGAAGGCGCGGAGCGCGGAATCCGCGTCGCGGGCCGCGTGCGCGGCGAGGAAGCCGCGGACCACCGCGGGCAGCTGGTCGGGGCGGATGCTGGTCGGTGCGGTCATGCCCCGAGGGTCGGGCCTCGGGGCGCGGGAGGGTCAAGCGCTGGACCCTCCCCCAGGGGGAGGGTCCACCGTGGAGCCGTGCTGGCGATCGGGGAGTTCTCGCGGCTGACCCACCTCAGCGTGCGCAGCCTCCGCCGCTACCACGACGCGGGCCTGCTCGAGCCGGCGACCGTGGACGAGGCCACCGGCTACCGCTACTACAGCGCCGACCAGATCCCGACGGCCCAGGTCATCCACCGGTTGCGCGAGCTCGACGTCCCCCTGACCGACGTGCAGCGCATCCTGCGCACCCCCGATCCCCGGGTCCGCGCCACGCTGGTGGCCGGCCACCTGCGACGGCTCGAGTCGGAGCTGGACCGCACCCGTGCGGCGGTGTCGTCGCTGCGCCGGCTGCTGCAGCCGGAGCCGCCACCGCTGGACGTCGAGCTGCGCGCGGTCCCGGCGACCACGGTGGCCGCGGTCGAGGACGACGTGGCGCACGACGACGTCCTCGCCTGGTACGCCGGGGCCATGGCCGAGCTGGACGCGGCCGTGACCCGGCCGACCGGTGCTCCCGGAGGCCTCTACGACGACGAGCTCTTCGAGAACGGCCGCGGGCACGTGCTCGTCCACGTGCCCACGGCGGATCCCCCGCGCCGCGGGCGGGTGCACCCGGTGACGCTGCCGGCCGCCGAGCTGGCCGTCACGACCCACGTCGGCGAGCACCACGACATCGGCGTGACCTACGGCGAGCTGGGCGCCTGGGTGGTGGCCAACGCGCTCGCGGTGGCCGGCCCGGTGCGGGAGACCTACCTGGTCGGCCCGCGCGACACGGCGGACCCGTCGGCGTGGCGGACCGAGATCGGCTGGCCGGTCTTCCGCGTCGCGCCGCGCTCGTGACGCCTCGCGCCCCGGCGAGCCGCTAGGCCCGGGCGCGGCGCCAGACGACGGCCGCGAGCCCCACGAGCAGCACCATCTGCCCGATCTGCAGGTGGTCGACGACGTCGTTCGGCACCACGAACTGCGCCAGCGTCAGCGCCACGAACACGACCACCCCGACCAGCGGGACCGCCCGCGCGCGGATCAGCGCGGCGGCGAGGAACAGGGTGCCGGCCGTGTAGAGGACGAAGCCCGCCATGTCGGCGCCGAGCAGCCGGACGACGTGGTCGTCGCCGGAATCGACCAGCGACGGCCCGGCCCCCTCGGCCAGCCCGGGTGCCGTGGCGAACCAGGTGAACGTGGCGAATCCCGCGGCGCCCATCGCGAACAGGATGCCGCCGGCGGTGGTGAGGACCGCGCCGACGAGCGCCGCGACCCGACCGCGCTCCCGGGCGAGGTGCAGCACCGCCGCGCTCAGGGCCAGGGCGAGGACGGCGTAGGCGAAGCCGTCGACGAGCAGGCCGGCCCAGGCGGCGTCACGGCCGTCGACGAGCTGGTCGTAGGCCAGGAAGTCGTCGGCGCTGCTGTCGAGCCGGTCGCCCCAGGGCGGGGCGGCCAGCAGTCCCGCGAGGGTCAGCGCGGACGCGGCGAGCGCGACGGACGCCGTCCGGGTGCGGGCGGCACGGATCGGTGGCCGGGGAGCGGCGACGGGGGTGGCCGTGCCTGGGGAGAGGGTCATGGGGAGCCTCCGGGTCGGTCGTGGACGACGCCCGGACGCTAGGAACGGCGACCCACGCGGCGGATCGTGGCGGCCGCGGGGATCGGGGTCCGTGCTGGCACGGGGTCCGCGGGGCCCGCGGATCCCTACAGTGCTGCCATGCCGTGGGCGCGCCGCCTGAGCACGGGGGTCGCGGTGCTGGCTGCCCTCCACGTGGCGGCCGCGATCGGCTTCGCCGTCCAGGACGCCGTCCCCCCGGTCACAGCCTGGGCCGCGCCGGCGATCGCGCTGACCGTGGTGCCGGTGCTCACCGGGTTGTCGCTCCTCGTCGCCCGCCGCCCCGACGGCGCCGTGGTCGGTCTCCTGCTCGGGCTGCTCTCCCTCGCCGTCGCGCACGTGGCGGCCAAGGAGGTGTGGCTGGGCTGGCTGGGCACGGTCGCCCACCCGGAGCGCCAGGCCTGGCTGGTCGCGGTCACCGCCGAGGACGCGTGGTGGGTGCTCGGCACCTTCTGCCTGCTGCTGCTGTGCTTCCCCGACGGGCACCTGCCGTCCCGCCGCTGGACCTGGGTGCCGCCGGCGCTGGTGCTCTGCGTCGCCTCGGTGCAGGTGCACGGCGCCTTCGACGAGGCGCCGTACCGGCCCCCGCTGCAGCACCTGCCGCACCCGTTCGGCGACCCGCCCCTGGTCGTCGACGTCCTCGGCCGGCTGTTCTACGCGATGCTGCCGCTCTTCCTGGCCTGCGCGGTGTCGCTGGTCCTGCGCTACCGGCGCGCGGACCGGCTGCAGCGCCAGCAGATCAAGTGGCTGGCGCTGGCCGGGCTCGGCATGCCGCTCTACCCGCTGCTCTGCGGGCTGGAGATCCTGGTCTGGGGGCACCCGTCCTGGGTCAGCGCCGCGGTCGGCATCGCCTCGCTCGTCGCCACCCCGGTCGCGGCGGCGATCGCGGTGCTCCGGCACGACCTGTACGACGTCGACAAGGCCATCGCGCTCACGGTCACGTGGGGACTGGTCACGGCGCTGCTGCTGGCGGTGTACGGCGCGTCCTCCTCGCTGACCGGGGTGCTGATCGGCCGCGGCTCCGAGGTGGGCGTCGCCGTGGGCACCGCGGCGGTCGCGCTGCTGCTCCTGCCGGCGCTGCGCGTCGTGCGACGCGCGGTCGACGCCCGCCTGTACCCGCTCCGCCGGGCCGCGCTGGCCGCCGTGGACGACCTGCACCGCGAGGTCAGCGCCGGCCGGGGCCGGCCGGAGCAGCTGCAGGAGGTGCTCCGCGCGGCGCTGCGCGATCCCGGGCTGCGGGTCGGCTTCCGCTCCCCGGGGTCGCCCGCCTTCCTGGACACCGAGGGCGGTCCGGTGCCGGAGGAGGGGGTGGTGGTGCGCCAGGACGGCGAGCCGACCGGCGTCCTCGTGCCCGGGACCGGGCCGGCGTCACCCGAACTGCTCCGCGAGGTCGCCGACCGGTGCAGCACCCTGGTCGAGGTGGTCCGGCTCCGCTCGGAGCTGGCCCAGGCGCTGCGCGAGGCGCAGTCGAGCCGGACCCGGCTGGTGGAGATCGGGTACCAGGAGCGCCGCAGGCTGGAGCGGGACCTCCACGACGGCGCCCAGCAGCGGCTGGTCTCGCTCGGGATGCAGCTGCGCCTGGCCCAGCGGCACCTGGACGACGGGACCGTCGACGTCGACGGGCTGCTGGACCAGAGCGTGGCCGAGCTCGGCACCGCGGTGGTGGAGCTGCGCCGGATCGCGCACGGGCTGCGCCCGAGCGCGCTGGACGACGGCCTGCCGTCGGCCCTGTCGAACCTGGTCCGCAGCCTCCCGCTCAGCGTCGACCTGGACGTGGACGACGGCCCGCTGCCCGACGCCGTCGCGACGACGGCCTACTACGTGGCCAGCGAGGCCGTCGTCAACGCCGTGAAGCACGCGGCCGCCAGCCGGATCGAGCTGCGCGTCGTGCGCCGGGACGGTCAGCTGCTCGTCCGGGTCACCGACGACGGCTGCGGCGGCGCCCGGCTCGGCGTGCGCTCCGGCCTGGCCGACCGGGTGGCCGCCCTGGGCGGCTCGCTGCGCGTGGAGAGCTCGGTCGGGCGCGGCACCGAGGTCGAGGCGGCGCTGCCGTGCGCATCGTGATCGGCGAGGACTCGGCGCTCTTCCGCGAGGGGCTGGCCCGGCTGCTCGAGGACGCCGGCCACGAGGTGGTCGGCCGGGCGGGCGACGCCGTGTCCCTGGTCGAGACGGTGGCGCGGGAACGGCCCGACCTGGCCATCGTCGACGTCCGGATGCCGCCCGACGGCACCGACGACGGCGCCCGCGCCGCCACGGAGCTGCGGGCCCGTGACCCCCACCTGGCCATCGTGATGCTCTCCCAGCACGTCGAGACGAGGCACTCGGTGCAGCTGGTCTCGGGCGGTCGCTTCGGCTACCTGCTCAAGGACCGGGTGTTCGAGGTCGACGACTTCATGGACTCGCTGCGCCGGGTCGCCGCCGGCGGCTCCGCCCTGGACCCCGAGGTCGTCGCCACCCTGCTCGGCCCGCGGCGCGCGGACGACCCCCTGGCCCTGCTCACGCCGCGGGAGCGCGAGGTCCTCGCGCTCATGGCGGAGGGGCGCAACAACGTGGGCATCGCCCGGCGGCTGTTCCTCACCGAGCGGACCGTCGAGACCCACATCGCGAGCATCATGCAGAAGCTGGGCCTGCACGAGGCCGGCGAGGAGAACCGCCGCGTGCTGGCGGTGCTGACCTGGCTGGGCGTGCGGCAGCGCGGCTGACGCTCCGCGGCCGGCCCCCGCTACCGGGCCGGGGTCGGCCAGCCCCGTTCGCGGACGTACCAGAGGGCCGACGTCAGGATGGCGAGGACGAGCAGGGCGAAGAGGAGCCCCCCGGCGACCGGCAGGAACCACCCGGGTGCGCGCCTCGACCGGACGGCGACGAGCTTCACCACGACGGCGCCGACGACCGCGCAGCCCAGGAGCCCGTGCACGAACGTCCGCGTGCTCACCTCCTCGCCGTCCGGCAAGGTCCCGACCTCGAGGCCGAGGGACCACAGGCAGTGGTAGGCGACGAACAGGGTCAGCAGCAGGGCGACGGCTCCCGTGCTGCGGTGCACCGTGCCCAGCCACGCCGGCACGTGGATCCCGAGCTTGCCGTAGATCCACAGCGCGGTGACCACCTGGACGACGACGAGCACCCCGATCCCCGTGGCGACCACGGTCTTCATCGCCAGGACGGTCGGGTAGCCCAGCGTGGTGGTGCCGTCCAGCGTCGGGTCGTGCACCCGCCCGAACACGCCGACGAGCAGCGCGACCACCGCGCCGACCGCGAAGGCCGTGAGCGGGACCGCCATGCCCTTGCGCGCGGTGCTGTCCGCCATCGGCCCAGGATGCTCCGGGCCCGGCGGGTTGGGAACGCGATGCGCCCGCGAGGTGGCGGTCAGCGCGGCCCGACGACGGGGCTCGCGCCGGGCGACGGCCCGAACGCGTCGAGGAACCGGTCGCGCACGGCGTCCATCCGCCACACGGGCGCACCGGGACCCGGCAGCATCCCGTCGTCCCAGCCCCACGCCGCGATGCGGTCCAGGACGGCCGGGTCGCGGGTCAGGAGCGTGATCGGGACGTCGTGCGTCGCGCTCGGCCCGCTCACGACCTCGGCGGGCTGGTGGTCGCCGACCAGCAGGAGCACCAGGTCGTCGTCGTCCCGGTGGTGGGTCCCGACCCAGGAGATCAGCGCCTGCAGCGAGTACCGGATCGACTCCCCGTACAGGGCCCGGATCCGGTCGCCGTCCCCGAACACCTCGGCGGGCGTCGGTCCCGCGGCGGGCATGTCGTCGAACACCGAGCCGTCCCCGACGTCGCCCCAGTCGACGAGCCGCGGCAACGGGGTCCACGGCTCGTGCGAGGACACCAGGTCCAGCTCGGCCATGACCGGGGCGTGGCCCGGCGCGAGCTCGAGCCGCTCGAACGCCGCCAGCGTGTACTGGTCCGGCATGGCCGCGAAGCTGAACTTGGGGCCGGCGTACCCGACGTCGTGCCGGTCGTAGATGCGGTCGAACCGGTAGAACGCCTCCCCCTCCGGCCAGGGGTCCCGGTTCGACGGCACGGCCGCGGCCGTCCGCCAGCCCGCCCGGTGGAACGCGGCGGTCAACGTGAACCGGTCGCTGGGGAGCAGCTGCTCGTAGCGCTGCTGGCTGTCGACCCACAGGCCGGAGTGCAGCGTGGCGTGGGCCAGCCAGCTGACCCCACCGAACGTCGGCGACGTCAGGAAGGCGCTGCGGGCGGAGAACCCGGCCGCCCCCAGCCTCCGCGTCCCGGCGTCGAGCACGGCCCGGACGCCGGGTGCGACCGACGAGCCCTCCACGGCGACCCGCCCGTAGCTCTCGACGAAGACGACGACCACGTCCTTGCCGCGCAGGCCGGTGAGCAGCTCGTCGGCGGGCAGCCGGCGGTACGGGTCGTCGGCGGCGAGCTCGGCGCGGAAGACCGGGAGGTCGCGCAGGTTGGCGCCGGCCTCACCGGCCTGGTCGACGGCGAGCTGGACCGCGCTCCGGGAGGCGACCGGCAGCCCGGGGACCAGCTGGGTGCCCAGGACGGCGCACACGAGCCAGAGCACGCCGAGGGCGCCGGCCGTCCCGGCCGCGAGCCCCCTGCGGGCGGCCGCGACCCGGCAGACCCGCACCACCGACAGCAGCACCGCCACGGGGACCGCGACGGCGACCAGTACGGCGCCCACCACCGCGACGGCCCCCCAGCCCGACCCGACGGTGTCCTGCAGGACGATCACGGCGGAGTCGAGCAGCCGCCAGTCGGTCACCGGGTTGAACGGCCGGTGCAGCGCCTCCCGGAAACCGACGTCGAGCACCCGCACCACCGTGACCAGGCCGAGGGCCACGCCGACCGCGACCGCGACGACCCGCCGGATGCGACGCGGCAGCACGAGGACCAGCCCGACCAGGGCGAGCCCCTCGACCGGGATGCGCAGGAACGCCGCGGGGACCAGCCGGACGAGCCGATCGGGGACCAGGAGCACCAGCCAGACGACGGCGAAGGCGAGGACCGTCGCCGCGGGCCGCAGCACGGCCCGGTGGCGTCTCCCGGGGTCGGGCCCCACCGGGTCAGGCACCGGCCGGCCCGACGGCCGGTGCCGCGACGACCCCCAGGGGCGCGGCGCGGTGGGTGCGCCACAGCCACCACACCTCGCGGCCGAACGACTCCCCGAGCAGGACCGCCACCACGCCCAGGGCGCCGACGGTCACGGCGGTGGGCGGCACGCCCGTCGCCGCGGTGGTGAGCACGACCGCCTGCACGACGGCCACGACCTTGCACCAGTGGCGCGGTGGCGCCTGCCGGCGCAACCAGGGCAGCGCCCACCGGGCGACGTGGAGGGCGTAGCTGACCGAGCCGACGGCGACGACCCACGGGCCGAGCTCGCGGGCGACGTACACGCTCAGGACGAGCACCAGGAACGAGTCGACCTCCACGTCGAAGCGCGCCCCGAGCGCGGAGACCGTCCGGGTGCGCCGGGCGACCCGGCCGTCCACCCCGTCGAGGACGAGCGCCACGACGGCGAGCGGCACCAACCAGCCCACGGGCACCGGCCGGACGAAGGACTCACCGACCAGGGCCGCCACCCCGCCGACCAGCACGGCCCGCGTCGTCGTGACCCGGTCCGCGGGGCCCAGGCCCGGCGCACCGGACCGCCGCAGCCCGCGCAGCAGCAGTCCGAGGGCGACCGCGCAGGACACGAGGCCGACCAGCGCCCCGGCGGGCCCCAGCCCGCCGGTGCCGGCCAGGACGGACAGCAGCGCCAGCTGACCGGCGAGCGCGGCCAGCATGTCAGTGTGGACCGTCCGCACGGCACCTCCGGGTGGGAGAGGTACGCCCCGGAGGTCCAGCTCGGCTCCCGGAGGTCCGGCAGGTGACGCGAGACGTGCGCGCATTGTGGCCGTCCGGGCCGGGTCGTGGGCCGGATCCCGTCCCCCCGACCCTCCACGTCGTCGTCCCGGACGGCATCGACGACCCGGCCCGCCCGAGCGGGGGGAACCGCTACGACCGGCGCGTCTGCGACGGCCTGGCCGCGGCCGGCTGGGACGTCCGCGAGCTCGCCGTGCCCGGACCCTGGCCCCGGCGGGACGCCGCGGCCCTCGCCGGGCTGGCGCGCGCGGTGGCCGCCCTGCCGGACGACGCCCTCGTCCTGCTCGACGGGCTGGTCGCCTCCTGCGCGCCCGGCGTCCTGGTGCCCGAGTCCCGCCGCCTGCGGCTGGTCGTCCTGGTGCACGTGCCGCTCGGCGACGTCGCCGTCGAGGGGGACGGCGAACGCGCGGTCCTGGCCGCTGCGCGGGCCGTGGTCACGACCAGTGCCTGGACCCGCGACCGGCTGCTCGGCCGCTACCGGCTGCCCCCGGACCGCGTGCACGTGGCCCGCCCCGGTGCCGACGTCGGCGAGCCCGCCCCGGGGACCGACGACGGGGGCCGGCTCCTCTGCGTCGCCGCGCTCGCCCGCCACAAGGGTCAGGACCTGCTCGTGGAGGCGCTCGGCGGGATCCCCGACGCGTCCTGGCGCTGCACCCTCGCCGGCTCGCTGGACCGCGAACCCGCGTTCGTGGACCAGCTGCGGCGCAGCGCGGCCGCCCGCGGCTGCGCCGAGCGGATACGCTTCGCGGGCCCGCTGGTGGGTGCGGACCTGACCCGCGAGTACCGGCGGTCGGACCTGCTGGTCCTGCCCTCCCGGCTGGAGGCGTACGGAATGGTCGTCACCGAGGCCCTGGCCGGCGGGCTGCCGGTCGTGGCGACCGCGGTCGGCGGCGTGCCGGAGGCGCTGGGCCGGACCCCGGACGGTCCCCCCGGCATCCTCGTGCCGCCCGAGGACCCGCACGCCCTCCGCGCGGCCCTGGAGGCGTGGTTGCGCCGGCGCGACCTGCGGGCGCGGCTGCGACGGGCGGCCCTCGAACGACGGCGGGTGCTCGACGGCTGGGACGTGACGACCGGTTCGGTGGCCGCCGTCCTGGTCGGCAGCCGGCGATGAGCGGCGCGCGGCGGGCGGTGTGGGCGTGGACCCGTCCGCTGGGGGGCGCCGCGATCCTCGCCGTGCTGCTCGGGCGGCTGGGCGCGGGTCCCTTCCTGGAGGGTGTGCGCCTGGTCGGCGTCTGGTCGCTGCTGGCCGCCACGTCGATCACGGCGCTGACCACGGTGTGCTCCGCCTGCCGGTGGCGGGTCGTCGCCCGCGGGCTCGGCGTCGACCTGCCGCTCGGAGGGGCGATCGCGTCCTGCTACCGGTCGCAGTTCCTCAACAGCGCGCTCCCCGGCGGCGTGCTGGGCGACGTGCACCGTGGCGTCCGGCACGGCAGGGACTCCGGGGACGTCGGCCGGGGCCTGCGCGCCGTCGCCTGGGAGCGGGCCGCCGGCCAGGTCGTGTTCGTGGTCCTCGCCGTGGTCGTCCTGCTGACCTTCGACTCCCCGGTCCGGTCGGCGACGAGGTGGGTCGTCCCCGTCGCCGTCGCCGGCGCGCTGGTCCTCGTCCTCGCGCTGCGGACGCTGCCCTCCGGGCGACCGTCCCGCGCGGCGCGGGCCGTGCGCGCCGCGCGTGCGGACGTCCGGGCCGCCCTGCTCGACCGACGGGCGTGGCCCCTCGTGGCGGCCACCTCCGGCGTCGTCGCCGTCGGCCACGCCGGCGTCTTCCTGATCGCCGCCTGGACGACCGGGACCGCCGCCTCGCCGGCACGGCTGGCGCCCCTGGCGATGCTGGTGATGCTCGCGATGGCGGTACCGCTCAACGTCGGCGGGTGGGGACCCCGGGAGGGGGTGGCCGCGTGGGCCTTCGCCGCCGCCGGCCTCGGGGCGGCCCAGGGGCTGGCGACCGCCACCGCCTACGGCGTGATGGCCTTGGCGGCGACGCTGCCCGGCGCGGTCGTGCTGGTCGTCGACGGCGTCCGCGCCCGGCTACCGCTCCCCCGCCGTCCCGGCCACGTCGAAGCCCAGGAGGACGTCGTCGCCGGCCAGGAACACCGACCGGTTGACGAGCCGGATGCCCGCGGCCACGCGGTCCACGCCGAGCGGGCCGACGGCCTCCACGCCCGAACCGATGATCGTCGGTGACAGCGACACGACGACCCGGTCGACCACCGCCGCGCGCAGCATCGACGTGATGACCCGGCCCCCGCCCTCCACGAGCAGCGACCCCACCCCGAGCGAGCGCAGCAGGCGCAGCGCCTCCTCGACGCGCAGTCCCTCGGGTCCGGGGGCGACCTCCCGCACCGTGGCGCCCGCCGACGCCAGTGCCCGGCGGCGCTCCGGGTCCGCGTCGGGACGGCACAGGAGGACCGTGGCGGCGTCGTCGGACAGCACCTTGGCGGTCAGCGGCGTGCGCAGCGTCGAGTCCAGCACCACCCGCAGCGGGGACGCGCCCGCGACCATCCGGACCGTCAGCTGCGGATCGTCGGCCAGCAGGGTGCGTGCGCCGACGAGGACGGCGTCGCAGCCCGCCCGCATCGCGTGCGACACCTGCCGCTCCCGCTCACCGCTGATCCACTTCGCGTCGCCGGTGCGCGTGGCGATCCGGCCGTCGAGCGTCTGGGCGTACTTCAGCACGGTCCACGGCCGGTCGGTGCGCGGCTCCGCCGGGCCGAGGAGGCCGCCGACGTCCACGGGCGCGGCAGGCACCGGGTCCGGACGGGGTCCGACCGCGCGGACGTGCCCGAGCCGGGCCAGCTTGGTCTCGAGGTAGGCGCGGTTGTGCCGGTTGGCGGCGGTCGGCAGCGGCCGCAGCGACCCGACGTCGATCCCGTGCCGACGCAGACCGCCCGCCTTCGCCGGGTTGTTCGACAGCAGGCTCACCGAGCGGACGCCGAGGCGGCCCAGGATCGCGGCCGCGTCGCCGTAGTCGCGCAGGTCGACGGGGCGGCCGACCCGCAGGTTGGCGTCGACGGTGTCGGCTCCCGCGTCCTGCTCGACGTAGGCCCGCAGCTTGTCGACCAGCCCGATGCCGCGCCCCTCGTGGCCGTTCACGTACAGCACGACGCCGCGTCCCTCGGCGGCCACGATCCGCATCGCCGAGCGCAGCTGGACCCCGCAGTCGCAGCGGAGGGAGCCGAGCGCGTCACCGGTCAGGCACTGCGAGTGCACCCGCGTCAGGACCGACTCGCCGTCGCCGATCTCGCCGAACACGAGCGCGAGGTGCACCTGCCCGGAGGGGCTCTCGAACGCGCGCGCCAGGAACTCGCCGTACGGGGTGGGGATCGGGGCCGACGCCGCCTCGCGCGGCGCCGACCGGCCGCCTCCCGTCGGTGCAGCATCCATGCACCCGCTCCTCGCCGACCGGGTTCCCGGGGTCTCGCACGCTAGCGTCGCGCCGGTTCGGCGAACAGGTGACGACGCCGGGGAGGTGAGGGGCGTGCAGGCCGTCCGGCTGCTGTTCGTGGCTCCGCGGCAGGTGGAGCTCGCCCCGGTGGACCTGCCCGACCTCGGCCCGGGCCGGCTGCTGGTCCGCACCCGCTACTCGGGGATCAGCAGCGGCACCGAGCTGCTCGGCTACCGGGGCCTGCTGGACCCGGAGCTCGTCGTCGACGAGCGGATCGGGTCGCTCGGCGGCACGTTCCGCTACCCGTTCCCCTACGGGTACAGCTGCGTGGGAGAGGTCGAGCGGTCCACCGGCTCGGTCGCGCCGGGAACGCTGGTCTTCGCGTTCCACCCCCACCAGGACCGGTTCGTCGTCGGGGAGGACGACGTCGTCGTGCTCCCCCCGGGCGTCGATCCGCGGCCGGCCACGCTCTTCCCGCACGTCGAGACCGGGCTGCAGCTCAGCCTCGACGCCGGCCAGGTGGCACGGGAGACCGTCGTCGTGCTCGGCCTCGGGGCGATCGGGCTGCTCACCGCGCTGCTGCTGCAGCGGGCCGGCGCCACGGTGCTCGCGGGTGAGCCGTCGGCGGAGCGTCGGGCGCTGGCCGCGACGCTGGGCATCCCCGCGGTGGAGCCGGGCCGGCTCGCCGCGCGCCTGCCGGCGCGTGGCGTGCCGCTCCTGCTCGAGCTGTCCGGGTCCCCCACCGCGCTGGCCGGCGGGCTGGACCTGCTGGACCACGAGGGCACCGCCCTGGTCGGCTCGTGGTACGGCCGCCAGCCGGTCGAGCTGCCGCTCGGCGGTGCGTTCCACCGCCGGCGGCTGACGATCCGCAGCAGCCAGGTGTCCACCGTCCCGGCCCGGCTCTCCGGCCGCTGGGACGTCGCTCGCCGCCGGGAGGTGGCGGTGGGACTGCTGGCCGAGCTGCCGCTGGCCGCCCTGGCCACGACCGAGGTCCCCTTCGAGGACGCGGCGGCGGCGTTCCGGGCGCTGGACACCGGCGAGGCCGGTGTGCTGCACGTGGCCCTGCGCTATCAATAGCGCGTGTACGAGACCGGCACGGCGCGGCAGGTGCGTGCGTTCCACGTCATGCCGGGCCTGCCACCACCGGAGGGCGAGCGGCACTCCCACGACTACCGGCTCGACGTCGTCGTCCGCCGGGACGACCTCGACGGCCGGGGCATGGTCGTGGACCTGGACCTGCTGGACGGGGCGCTCGCGGCGGCCGCCGCCCGGGTCGACGGCGCGGACCTGGAGGCGGTGGTCGGTGCCGAGGCGGTCACCGTCGAGGTGTTCGCCCGGTGGCTGCACGACCGGCTGGCCCCAGCTCTCGGCGGCCTGCCCGGGGCCACGCTGGCGGTGCGGGTCTGGGAGTCGCCGGCCGCCTTCGGCGGCTACACGGCGCCGCTGTGACGTGCCGCCCCCGGCCCGTGCCCGTCGGCACGGACGGGTCGTGATCCGCGGCGACGTGTCCCCGACCGGCCGGCGGGTCGCCCGGGCGGTGGTCCCCCGGCTGCCCGTCGCCGTCGCCGACGCCCTCCGGAGGGGGCTCACGGCCGGTGCCGGTGCCTCGCGTCGGGCCGCCCTCCGCGCGGCGGCGCTGCGCCTCCTCGTGGAGGGCGGGATCCCCAGGGGGGTGTCCACCTTCCGGCTGGTCGACGATCCCGGCCTCGAGTTCCTCGCCGTCGACTCGCAGGTCCTCGAGCAGCTCTACTGGTGCGGCGAGCAGGGCTGGGAACCCGAGCTGCTCCCGTGGTGGCGCCGCTTCTGCCGCGCCTCCCGCGCGGTGCTGGAACTGGGTACCAACGTCGGCTGGTTCGCCGTGCAGGGCGGCCGGGCCGCGCCGGGTGCGCGCTACACCGCCGTCGAGCCGCACCCCCTGTCGGCCGAGATCTGCCGGCGCCACCTCGCCCTCAACGGGGTGCACTCCGTCGAGGTCCTCGAGGCCGCGGCGGTGGCCGATCCCGCCGTCTCGTCGGTGTCCCTGCTCGTCCCGGGCGACCAGGCGGCCACCCCGACGGTCGCGTTCCTCGCCGCGGGCACCGAGCTGCCGGCGGAGATGGCCCGGGACGTGGCCGCCGAGTACGCGGTCCCGGCGATCGACGTCCGGCGGCTGCTCGACGGCGTGGACCTGGTCAAGATGGACGTCGAGGGGCAGGAGCACGTCCTCCTCGACGCCATGCGGGAGCACCTCCACGACCGGCGGCCGACGCTCGTCGTCGAGGTGCTCCCCGGGACGGCGCGGCTGCGCGCACTCCTGGCCGAGCTGTGCACCGTCGCCGGCTACCGCTGCTACGCCGTCACGCCCCGACAGCTGGTCGAGCTGCCCCCGGAGCGGCTGGCGACCGTGCGGCTCAGGGAGGAGTTCGGCGCTCAGGACGTCATCCTCTGCGCCGCTGAGGTGCCGGTGCCGTGACTCAGAGGGACGCGAGGAGGCGGCGCAGCGGCGCCGGGACCGCCGACGGCTCCAGGTGCTCGACGAGTGCGCGCGCGTAGCGGGCCTTGCGGCCGCTGGTGGTGCCCAGGAACCGGTGCAGCTGCGCCGCGGGCGGGCGCCGGCGCTGTGCGGCCTGGTGCCGGAACGTGGCGAGGGCGCGGGCCTCCCGGTTCTCCGCGACGACCGCCTCCACACCCGCGGTCCCGACGGCCCGGATGAGCTCCTCCTCCAGGTCGGCCACGCAGGCGAAGAACCCGGCCGCCGCCAGCTCCTCCCCCTGGCCGCGCCCGAGCGCGCGCCGGAAGAAGCCCTCCTCCGCCACGTCGTAGAGGCCGCGCAGGCGGGCGCCCGGCGCGGTCGCCCGGACCGCCGCCACGTAGCGCGCGATGCCCGTCGCGCCGCCCATGGGGACGACCTGCACGCCCTCCGCGGCCAGGTCCCTCCCCTGCCCGCGCGCGGCGGCGAGCACCGCCTCGCGGTCGCTGCCGCCCTCCACCAGCACGACCGCCCGCAGGCCGCCCGTCGCCGGGAACGAGGACGGGAACTGCGCCGGTGCGGTCACGGGGCGACTGTCGCAGCCACGACGCCTCCCGGACCAGCGCGATACCGCTCCCCGCGTCAGAGGCCGTCGTCCCCGCGGGCCCGCTCCTCGACGACCCCGGCGAGAGCGGCCGCGACGCGCGCGACGGCGGGGTCGGCGTCGCCGGCCAGGTGGCGCGGGGCCTCCAGCGCAGCGGGCCCCGGGAGCTCGACCAGCGCCTGGGTCAGGCGGATGCGGGTCGCGGGATCCGCGGTGGGCGCGGCGAGCTCGTCGACCAGCGCGGTGCTGATCCGCGCCGCGACACCGGGGTCGCGGGACAGCGCGCCCAGCACCTCCGCCGCGTCGACGTCGTGGCGGCCCTCGACCACCAGGCCGACGAGCGCCGGCACGGCGGCGGTCACGCCGAGCCGGCCCAGGGCCAGGGCGGCGTGCCCGCGCACCGTCGGGTCCGGGTCCCCGAGTGCGTCCGTGAGCACCACGGTCGCGCCCGGGGCCTCGGGCATCCCGGCGATCGCCCGCACCGCGCGCCGCCGGACGTCGACGTCCTCCGCCCGCGCGCCGTCGGCCAGCGTCGCCATCCCGTCGCCGCCGGCCCGCGCGAGCGCCCACCGCAGGGCGCCCGAGACGTTCGGGTCCGACTCGGCCAGGACCGCCCCCGCCAGCAGCTCGGCGGGGACCGACAGGTCCTCCTGCGGGGCCAGGGCGGCCCGCTGCCGGCGCGCGGCGCTGGTCGAGCGGAGCCCCTGCGCGAGCTCGACGATGCGCAGGACGCCCGGCCAGTCGGTGGCCGACGAGGCATCGACCGCGCGGAGGCGCTCGAGCAGCTCCCGGTCCCGCGCGAGGCGGTCCTCCGTCCACCGGATCAGCTCGGCGACCAGGGCGGCCGGCGTGACCGCCGGGTCCTCCAGCGCGTCCCCCACCTGCTGGAGCGACAACCCGAGCGAGCGCAGGCCCTCCACCTGGAAGATCCGGCGGACGTCCGCGGCGGAGTACTCGCGGTAGCCGCCGACGGTGCGACCGGTCGGCCGCACCAGGCCGAGCCGGTCGTAGTGCCGGAGCATCCGGGTGCTCACCCCCGAGCGGCGGGCCACCTCACCGATCAGCACGCCGCTGCCCCAGCGGGCTCCGCGGCCGCCGCCGTCGTCGCATCCGCGGCGGCGGCCCGCTCCGGGCCGAGTGCGACGACCCGTCGCGCCTCGTCGAGCGCCGCGTCGAACCCGGTCTCCGGGTCCCGGAGGAGCAGCTCGGTGGCCCGGGCGTGCACCGCCACCGCCGGGTCGGCGTTCCCGGCCGCCTCCGCCAGCGCGGGCGCGACCACCTCCCCCAGGTCGACGAGGGCACGGCTCAGGCTCAGCCGCACCTCGCGGCCGCCGCGGCCGAGCTGTCCCACCAGCTCGTCGACCAGCTGCTCCCTCGCCTCCTCGGGCGCCAGGGCCACCGCGACGCGCCACGCGGTCCGCGCGACCTCGTCGTCGGCGTCGCGGAGCAGGTCGCCGGTGATCCACCCCCACGCGCTCCCGTCCCCGATCTTGGAGAGCGTGTGCAGCGCCTGGCTGCGGCCCGGGGCGCGCGCCGACCCGAGCTCCTGCCGGAGGCGGGGCAGGATCTGCTCCGGCGGGAAGCGGGTCAGGGCCCACGACAGCATGTCCCGCACGAAGAAGTCCGGCTCGACCGCGCACCGCTCGAGGAGCGTCGGCACCAGCCGGGGGTCGGGTGCGGAGCCGGCCGCCAGGGCCGCCCGGAGCCGCACCGACGGGTCGGTTGCCCGCAGGCCGTCGACCATGCGGGTGTCGTGCTGCGGCTCGTGCACGGGGTTCACCGGGGACCACCTCCGCCACCCAGTAGGCACCTTGTCACCGTGCCAGGGTCAAGCGCGCCACCGCGCGGAACAGCTCCCAGGGGGACGGCGCTGCACCGGTGGTGATCGACACGGCGGTGCGGCTCTCCCTCCTCGACCGGTCCCGCACCCGGGCCGGGGAGCCCGACGCCGACGCGCTCGCCGGCACCCTCGCGCGGGCGGCCCGGGCCGAGCGCCTGGGGTTCGCCCGGTTCTGGGTCGCCGAGCACCACGGCGTGCCGGGCATCGCCGGCGCCGCCCCCGCGGTGCTGCTGGCCGCCCTGGCCGGCCGGACGTCCGTGATCCGGCTCGGGTCGGCCGGCGTGATGCTGCCGCACCACCAGCCGCTCGTGGTGGCCGAGCAGTTCGCGACGCTGTCGGCACTGGCGCCCGGCCGGATCGACCTCGGGCTGGGCCGCTCCTCCGGCTTCACCGCGCCTGTGCGCCGCGCCCTTCGGGAGACCGACCGCGACTTCCGCGCCGACCTCGCCGAGCTGCGCGCCTTCCTCACCGGGACGGCGGAGATCACCGTCCGCCCGCAGCCGGCCGGTCCGGTGCCGTTGCACGTGCTGGCCACCGGGCGGGGCCTGCGGGTGGCCGCCGAGCTGGGCCTGCCGGTGGTCGTCGGCGGACCGCTGCTGGGGCTGGCCGGGGACCCGGAGCCCGGGCTCGAGGCGCTGGCCGGCTACCGCCGGGCCTACCGGCCCTCCGCGCAGCAACCGGAGCCCCGGGTCGCGGTCAGCGTGGACGTGCTGGTGGCCGACACCGCCGGGGAGGCGGCCGACCTGCTGCTGCCCGAGGCGTGGGCGATGGCGCAGGCCCGCACCACCGGCGTGTTCCCGCCCCTGGAACCGGTGGCCACCGTGCGGGCCGCCCCGCGCACCGCCCGCCAGCAGCAGTACGTCGAGCGCACCGCCGCCGCGGCGATCGCCGGCACGCCCGCCACCGTGGAGCGCCGGCTGGCCGAACTGCTGGACCGCACGGGGGCCGCCGAGCTGGTGGCCGGCAGCAGCACCTTCGACCGCGACGCCCTGAGCGCCTCCGACGCGGCGCTCGCCGCGCTGTTCGGCGGGGCCGGCGCGGTCCCAGGCGGAGCCGCCCGCGTCGCACGGGGATGACCGCACGAGGGGCGGGGGGGGGGGGGGGGGGGGGGGGGGCGCGCCGGGCCGCGCCCCCCCCCGGGGAGGCGGGGGCGGGGGTCCCCCCGCGGCCCCCCACCCGCCCCCCCACGCGGAGCCCCCCCCCGGCGGGGGGGGGGGGGGGCGCGGCCCCCCCCCCCCCCCCCCCCCCCCCCCGACGTGGTTCAGCCGGTCTCGCCCAACCGGTCGACGACCTCCTCGGCCACCCCGCGGCCGATGCGCCGGCCGTCGTCCATCGCGTCCCGGAAGTGGAACCCGAGCCAGATGCGGGCATCGGTCACGTCGTCCAGCCACGCCTTCGCCGAGGCGTAGTGCCGGCTCGTCAGGGCCAGCCCGGGCACCGTGGACGCGAGCGTCACGTCCACCCGTCCGAACATCCCGTCCAGCGCGTGGGCGGTGGCCGCGCTCAGGCAGGCGTGACCGCTCGCGTAGTCCGGATAGGGCGGGGTCGTGCGGAACGGCGTCCACGCGGGATCGGCGGTGGTCGCCGGGTTGCCGTCGGCGTCGGCACGGTGGATCGCCGTCTCCGGACGCCAGTAGTCGTGGTCGTACTTCTCCCGCCAGCAGGCGACCAGCGCGTCGGCGCCTGCGTCGTTGACCGCGGCGAACATGCGGGCCGCGTCCACGATGTCGAGGCGGCGCCGCGTGGCGAGGTCCCGCATCGCGTCCTGGTACTGGCGCACCGGGTTGTCGCTGAAGAACAGCGCCAGGTCGGTCTGGTCGGCCGATCGCCCGGAACCCGTCGCTGCGCCCATCGTCCGGACCTCCTCGAAGTCCGCGGCGTACGCGGCGCTGGTCAGCGCATCCGGGCCGCTGCGGGTGAACCGCGTGACCGAGCTGACGAGCACCGGCCGGGTGAACGCCAGCCACGGGGCGGCGAACTCGCCGCTGGCCGTCGGCGCCCACCTGCCCGGAGGCGGCACCGGCAGCCGCTCCAGCGCGACCCGCGCGTCCCGGCCGTCGGCGACGCGCGACGCGATGAGGGCGTCCGCCGCGTCGTGCCCCACGCGCAGGCCCCGTTCCCGCTCGACACCGTCGGTCTCCTCGGCGAGCCACGCGTTGTGCTCGGCGTCCAGGGCGGCCTCGGACGCGGGGAAGTACTCCACCAGGACGTCGTGCGCTGCCGTCGCCGCGGCGACGGTCGACGACGCGCCGCTGCGCGCACGGGGCTGGCGGAGCGTCGCTTCCCCGCCCCCCTCGATCGTGACGACGGCGTTGTGGACGGCCGTGGAGACGAAGGCCAGGTAGAGCTGCGCGACCGGCGGCGGCTTCTGCCCCTCGGCACTGATCGTCCGGAAGGCGATGGCGTTCCAGGCGAGCACCACCTCGGGGTCCCCGGCACGAGGGCGCGCGGCCGACTGGGCCGCTGCCGCCGGGAGGGTGCTGAGCAGCGCGGCGACGACCGCGATCACGCCGCCCCGGCGGACTGGTGTGGGTGCTCGGACCATGGGTGGGCCTCCTGTCTGGCGCTCGCTCCCCGGACGAGGAGCGGTGGATCGGGGCGCATGCCGGAAACGGCTCTGCTGCCCAGGCGCTGGGATCGGCCCGGCGGCCGCTGGGAGACGGGCAGCACCTGCACCGGCCGCCGTGGCGCAGGTGCTGTCCGGACCCCGCCGTCGTCGGGAGAATCCGGGGGTGCTGTTCGTCGGCCGGGCTCGGGCCCTGTCCCGGCTGCTCGCGGCCGCCGAGGACGCGGTGGGGGGTTACGCGCAACTCGTCCTCGTCAGCGGCGAGGCCGGGATGGGCAAGACCGCGCTGGCCAGGGTCGCGGCCGAGCGCAGCGGGCTGCTCGTCGCCTGGGGCACCTGCGTCCACGCGGAGCAGCGGCCGGCGTTCTGGCCGTGGAGCTCGGCGTTGCGCGGTGTCCTCGCCGCCGTGGACGCCGCCGAGGCCGCGGAGCTGACGCGGACCGACACCCCCGAGCTGGCGCGGCTCCTCCCCCGGCTCGCCGACGACCCGGGCCCGGACGACGACCTGCCGCTGGACACCGAGGCCGCGCGGCTGCGGCTCTTCGACGCCGTCGCCCGCTTCCTGGAACGGCTGGCCCGCCGACGTCCGCTGCTCCTGGTCCTCGACGACCTGCAGTGGGCCGACGAGTCGTCGCTCCAGCTGCTCGAGCACGTCACCCGCTCCCCGCGGCCGGCCCCGCTGCTGGTCGTGGGGGCCTACCGGCAGGACGAGCTCAGCGCCGACGCCGAACGCGCGCTGGCCACGATCGCCGTCCGGGGGGAGGTCGTGCAGCTGCGCGGCCTGTCACCGGACGAGGTGTTCGAGCTGGTGTCGGGGACCGTGGGGGGCGACGCGGCCGCGAGGTGGGCGGCCGAGGTGCACCGGCGCACGGACGGCCACCCGTTCCTCGCGCGCCACCTCGCCGAGGCGCTGGCCGACCCGGCGGGGACGGCGGGGTCGGTGCCGGCGGCGGCGCACGACCTCGCCGTCCGACGCGTCGAGCGGCTCTCCCCCGGCTGCCAGGAGCTGGTGCGGGCCGCCGCGGTGGCCGGCAACGAGCTGAAGCCGGACGTGCTGGCCGAGGTGTGCGACGCCGATCCGCCCCGTGTCGCGGCGCTGATCGCCGAGGGCCTGCGCGCCGGCGTCCTGGTGGCGGGCCCGGACGGCGAGCGGACGTCCCTGGCGCACGACCTCTTCCGCGAGGCGCTCTACCTGCAGCTGCCCGTCCAGCGACGCCTGGCGCTGCACCGGGCGGTCGCCCGCGCCCTCGAGCACCGCCACGAACGCGGCGGCGCTGTGGAGCCGGCGGACCTGGCCCGCCACTGCGCGGCGGCGGTGCCGCTCGACGGCGCCGACCGGGCGATCCGCTGGGCGCGTTCCGCCGCGGCCGCGGAGCGGGCCCGGCTCGGCTTCGCCGAGGCGGCCGCCCACCTCGCCCGGGCGCGACGCGCGATCGAGGACACCGGGGACGTCGACGCCGGCGGAGCGCTGGTCGACCTGCTGGTGGAGGAGGCCGACGCCCGGGCCCGCAGTGGTGACCCGCCCGCCGCACACGCCCTGCTGGACGACGCCGCGCGCCGGGCCACCACCCTGCACGACGGGGCGCGGCTCGGGCAGGTCGCGCTGGGGGTGCAGCAGCTCGGCAGCCGGTTCTCCATGCCGCACGACGCCGTCGCCGAGCTGCTCGAGACGGCCCGCGAGGCGCTGGCCGGCACGGGCACCCTCGTCGAGGCGCAGGTCACCGCCGGTCTGGCCCGTGAGCTGACCCACTCCGTCCCCCGGGACCGGGCGCGGGCCCGCCCCCTGTCGGAGCGGGCGCTGGCCCTGGCCCGGCAGCACGACGACGACGCCACGCTCGCTGCCTGCCTGCTCGCCCGCCACGACGTCCTGTGGACCCCCGGCCGAGCCCGCGAGCGGATCGGGGTGGCCGCCGAGATCGTCGCGCTGGCGCAGCGCATGGGCGACGAGGAGCGCCGGGCCGAGGGGCTGCTCCTGCTCGCGACCGCCCAGCTCGAGGACGGCTCCCCGGCGTACCGGGCGACCGTGACCCAGTACCTCGCGCTCGCCGGCGGCTTCGGGCAGCCCCGCCACGACTACATGGTCCTGACCCGCCGGGCAGCGCTCGCGCTCCTCGACGGCCGGCTCGACGAGGCGGAGGAGCTCATCGACCGCGCGGGCGAGCTGGGCGAGCAGATCTCGGAGCCCGACACCGTCAACGTCCGCACCGGGCAGCGCCTGGCGCTGGCCTGGGCCCGGGGCGAGCCGAAGCTCCTGCGCGCCGTCGCCGAGGAGGCGGTCCGCTGCTGGGTCGGGGTCCCGCTGCACGCGCACGCCGTCGCCGCCGGGCTGCTCGCGCTGGCCGACGAGCCGGACGACGTCGAGGCGGCCCGGCGCTCCCTGGACACGGTCCTCGCGTCCGGCAGCTGGCGCGAGGACCGGTCCTACCTGTGGTCGTTGTTCATGGGCGGGATGGCGGCCGCCGCGGTCCGCCTGGGCGATCGCGCCCTGTGCGCCCAGCTCCTCGACGACCTGCGACCGTTCACCGGCACCGGCGGCATGGGCGGGTCCCTGGTCTGCTACATGGGCAGCAACGCGCTGTGGGCGGGCATCGTGGCCGGCGCGCTGGGCAGGACGGACGAGGCCGTCGGCTGGCTGCAGGAGTCCCTGGCCGTGCATCGCCGGATCGGCGCTCCCGTCTGGGAGGCCGAGAGCCACCTCCGGCTCGCCGCGCTCGGTGTTCCCGGTCACGCCGAGCACGCGGCCCGGCTGGCCGCGGAGCTCGGCCTGCAGCGGGTGACCGCTGGTCTGCCGGACCAGCTCGACGGCGAGCCGGTACCCGCCGCGACCGGCACGGCCGCGGAGCTCCGCCGGGACGGCGAGGTGTGGCGGATCCGGTTCGGCTCGGCCTCGGCCCATCTGCGCGACTCCAAGGGGCTGGCCGACCTGCACACGCTGCTCACCCGGGCGGGGACCGACGTCCACGTGCTGGAGCTGGCGGGCGCCGGGCTCGTCGAACGGGACTCCGGCTCGCTGCTCGACGCCGCCGCGCGGGCGGCGTACCGCCGGCGCCTGCAGGAGCTCGACGCCGACGAGGCCGCCGCGCGGGACGACGGCGACCTCGGACGACTCCAGCGCCTCGACGAGGAGCGGACCGCGCTCGTCGGCGAGCTGCGGCGGGCGGCGGGCCTGGCGGGCCGCAGCCGCTCGCTCGGCTCGGGCACCACCGAGCGGGCCCGCAAGACCGTGACGTCCCGGCTGCGGGAGGCGATCCACCGGATCGACACGGTGCTGCCCGAGCTCGGGGCGCACCTCGACCGCTCCGTGCTGACCGGCACCTCGTGCCGGTACGACCCGGCGCCCGGGGTGGACTGGGAGCTCTGACTCCTGCCGATCGCCGGCCGGGTCAGCCGGCCAGCGACTCGGGCGAGTCGTCCACCGCCTCCAGCGCGTCGGTGAGCAGCGCCACGAGGGCCTCGAGCTGCACGTCGGCCGACGAGGAGACCTCCTGGTCGGACCCGTCCAGGGCGCGCGCCGCCAGCCCCGCCTTGCTGTCGATCAGCTCGGCGATCCGGGAGTCGAGGGTCTGCGCGGCGATGATGCGCCACGCGGTGACCGGCTCGGTCTGCCCGATCCGGTGGCTGCGGTCGATGGCCTGGGTCTGCTCCGCGTCGGTCCAGGACAGCTCGGCGAGGACGATGTTCGAGGCGACCTGCAGGTTCAGCCCCACGCCGGCCGCGGTGAGCGAGCAGACGGCGACGGCGACGTCCGGGTCGTCCACGAAGGCGTCGATGTTCTTCTGCCGCACCGTCGGGGTCTGGTCGCCGCGGATCGACGAGTACCGCACGCCCTGCCGGGTGAAGGTCTCCTCGGCGGCGTCCATCACGTCGACGTGCTTGGCGAAGAAGACCACCTTGCCGGCGCTGCGGGCCAGCTGGGCGGCGTAGTCGGCCGCCAGACCGGCCTTCGCCCGGCCGATCCGCCGCATCATGCCGAACACGTTCTCGCCGGTCCCCGTGGCCGCGTCCTTGAGCTCGGAGCGGGCGACCCGGCGCACGAGGTCGCGGTCGATGCCCCCGACCACGCCGGAGGAGCGGGCCGCCAGGGCGGTCTCGTACTGGGCCACCATCCGGCGGACCAGGTCGCGCTCGGCCGCCCGGATCGACCGGCCGGCCGCGCCGTCGAGCTCCACGGGCAGGTCGGCGATGCGGCGGGCGGGGATGTCGGCGGCGACGTCGACCTTGCGCCGGCGGACGATGCCGCGGTCGATCACGCTCTGCCGGGCGGCCGGGTAGAAACCCGGGTCGGCCGGCGTCAGGCCGGTCGCCTCGAGGGCGTCCAGCAGCTCGCCGCGCGGGCCGCTGTCGTCGATCCAGCCGAGGAACTGCCAGATCGCCCGGAAGTCGTCGATGTCGTTGATCAGCGGGGTCCCGGTGAGGGCCATCAGCAGCGGCCGCGCGGTGCGCGACCGGATGCTCTCCGACAGCTGCAGCACGTGCTGCGAGCGCTGCGACGTCTTGTTCTTGATGAAGTGCGCCTCGTCGACGACCATCCCGCGGAAGCCGAAGCCGCCCAGCCAGCCCACGTGGCGGTCGAGCACCTCGTAGTTGACGACGACGATGTCGGCGAACCCGTCCACGGTGTCCCCGTCGCCCTGGACGACGGTGGCCGGGCGGTGCGGCGTCCAGCGGCCGGCCTCGCGCGCCCAGTTCGTCTTGACGACGTTCGGCACCACGACGAGCAGCGGGTAGGCGTTCGCCGCCTCCGCGGCGAGCAGCGCCTGCGCCGTCTTGCCCAGGCCGGGCTCGTCGGCGAGCAGGAAGGTCCGGTGGCCGGCGGCCGCGGCGGCGACCAGGCGCGCCTGGTGCGGCATCATCTCCAGCCCCTCCGGCACGCGCAGCGAGGACGGCGCAGGGAGCGCCATGCACGCCGAGGCGCCGCTGCCGGCGCGCTCGAACGAGCTCAGGAGGGGCCCGAGCAGCTCCCAGCCGGCCAGCCGGCGCGGCGGGGCCGTGCGCTGCGGCGCGGCGGAGAAGTCGGGCGCCAGGAAGGGGTTGGCCAGCTGCCGGGAGATCACCGACTGCGGCACGACGCGCCGCTCGGGCGCGGCCGGCGCCGGCCGGGTCTCCGGCGGCGGGACCTCCTCGGGAGCGGGCTCGACGCCGCCGGCCTCGAGCAGCTCGCGACGGACCGCTCGTGCCGCGTCGGAGACCACGGCGTCGTCGGCGAGCAGCGCCAGCAGCCCGGCGTCCCGGACGGCGGTGGTCGCGAGGATGGTCGCGATGCCGTCGAGGCGCTTGAGCAGCTCGGCCCGCTTGCTGTCGCTGCCGGCCGCCTCCGAGCGGGCGCGGGCCCGCTCCTCCCGCAGCACGAGCGCGACGGCCTGGAACTTCGCCCGCACGGCGGGCGTCACGCGGCCGCGCTGGGCGGCCGCCTCGACCTCGCGGACGGTGCGCGCGAGCACGGACACGACGTCGCCCTGGTGGCGGGGTCGTCTGTCGTTCCGCGGGGCGGAGCGGCGAGCGCCGGTCCGGCGCTGGCCTGGTCGAGCCACAGATCCTCCTTCGCGCGCCCCGGACGGGGCGCTGCGGCGGCATGCCGCACGGTCGTCGTCGACACCGGCGACGACGCCGGCGTCCGGCACGTGCGCCGATCGCCGGCCGGTCCCCGGCGGGGTCACCGCCCGGGCCTGGCAGTCGTCCCACGGGCGCCGGTGACCCCGCGACGGGCCGGCGGTCGCGGCCGGCGAGGTCCTCGCCAGCGACCGCGGTCGGGCCCGTGGACGTTCTACCCGTGTCAACACGTGCGCGGGGGGATCATTCCCGGCCCCCGTTGCCCGCCCAGCGTAGCCCAGCGGAGTTCGAGCAGGTCGGCGGGCGTCGTGTTCGATGGACCGCGTCCGCGCAGGGAGGAGCCGGCATGACCCGCGTCCTGGTGACCGGGGTCCGCGGCACGACCGGGGTCCCCCTGGCGGAGCGGCTCGTCGCCCGGCCGGGCGTCGAGGTGCTCGGCGGCAGCAGCGGTCCGGCCACGGTCGCGCTCGACGGCGTGCGGCCGGTCGCGTTCTCGTGGGACGACCCGTCGGGATGGCCGGCGGCGACCGAGGGCGTCGACGCGGTCTACGTGGTCCGGCCCGACCGCGCGGACGCACCCGAGCTCATCGGCGCGCTGCTGGACCGGACGCCGGACGGGACCCACGTCGTCCTGCTGTCCGAGCGCAACGCCGACGACGTCGGACCCGCCGGGTGGGCGCCCCGCGCCGAGCACGCCGTCCGCGCCGGTGCCCGCAGCTGGACGATCCTGCGGCCGAGCTGGTTCATGCAGGTGTTCACCGACCCCCGCTTCCACCTGGACCAGCTCGTCGGGACCGGGGAGCTGGCCTTCCCCGGCGGGGGTGCGAGCGTGGCCTGGATCGACGCCCGGGACATCGCCGCGGTGGCCGAGCGGGCGCTGCTCGACGAGGGGCACGCCGGCCAGGTGCACGAGCTGACCGGGCCGGAGTCGCTCTCGCTGCCGCGCACCGCCGAGCTGCTCTCCCGCGCCCTGGGGTACCCGGTGGTGCACCGGGAGGTGTCGATCGAGGACGCCGTGGCCGCCACCGACGGCTTCGATCGGGAGCTCTCCGTGCTGACGTTCGAGCGGGTGCGGAGCGGCAGCTTCGCCGTCGTCACCGACGCGGTCCAGCGCGTGACCGGCCGGCCGGCGCGGACGCTGGAGGCCTTCCTCACCGACTCCGCGGCGGTCCTGGGCCGCGCGGTCTGACCGGCCCCGCGCGGATGTCACCTCCCGGGTGATCGCCGCTTCCGGGGGCGGCGGGCAGGGGCGGAGAACCGCAACGCACGCGTTTCACCTGCATCAACTGAGCTGCAGCGCGTGCAGAGCCAGAGATGAGCGTGCACGGCGGGCGCGGGACGGCACTGGACCTGACCGGAGGTCGCGGCCCGGGGACGGGTTCAGCGGCGGGCGAGCACGGCCATCGCCAGGGCGCAGCCCCACCCCGCCGCCACCACGGGTGTCTCGAGCGGGTCGAGACCGACCGGACGGACCCGGAGGCGGGGCATCCGCTCGCTCAGGTAGCCCACCGTCAGGCCGGTGCCGATCCAGCGCAGCACCCAGCGCGCGCGGTCGTCCGGGCCGCGCAGGAGCCGGGCGACGGCCCACAGCTGCGGGCCGAGCAGGTAGGGCGGCCCGCTGTAGGCGGTGCCGAACCAGAGCCAGTCGCGGACCAGGTGCTCCGGGCTGCCGGTCATGAACGGGACGTCGAAGGGCAGGCGTCGCCGCAGGGCGATCCCGTGGCCGACCAGCTGGGCGGCCAGCTGGGTCGCGGCAACCGCGGGAAGCGTCGATCGGTGCGCCATGGCGCCGCACCGTAGGGTCCCGCGCCGGGTCGCGGCGGACGACGGCGCACGGCGAGGCGTCCGGGACCTGTCGGCAGCAGGCTCTAGCGTTCCGCAGCGTGAGCGACGGGTTCGACGCGGAGGATCCGCCCAGCGGTCTCGCCGAGCTGACGCCCTACGAGCTGTGGGAGCGCACGGAGCGGGCCGCGCGGCAGGTGGCCGCCGCGTGCGAGCGCATGGTCGCCGCCCCGTCGGCGCCCGCCCGCGTCGCCCTGGCGCCCGATTTCCTGCGGCCGATGCGCCGGCTGCTGGCCCTGCGGCTGGTCGCCGTCGCCCGCGCCCGGCGGCGGGCGTTCCCGGTGCAGGTGCCGCCGGCCGGCAGCCAGGGCGTCGCCGCGCTGTGGGCCGAGGTCTTCTGGGCGGCGCGGGCCCGCTCCCCCCACGACGACTCGGGGGTGCTGCAGGAGACCGACGTGTCGATCCGGGGGCTGCTGGCCCTGGAGCCGGCGGACCTGGCCGATCCCGATGCGGTGCGCGCCTGGTGGGAGCGGCTGGAGCTGGTCGAGGAGACCTTCGACGGGCTGGACGTGGAGGCCCAGGCGACGGTCGAGGATCTCCGGGCGGTCGCCGAGCACCAGGACCAGGTGCGCCGCCGGGCGTACTGACCCCGCGGAGGTCGACCGGCCGGCCGCGTCACGCCACGCCGCGGGCCGGGGCCGGCCCCTCGTCGCCCGGCTCGGCGACTAGCCAGCTCGTGCGGCCGTGCAGCGGTGGGGTCTTGGTGCCGTCGGTGAACCACACGACGACTCCTCCGGAGGTCCGGCAGCGCGCCCGCACCACCCGCACCCGGCCGCCGTGCCCGCCCTTGCTCGGCCGGACCAGGGGGAGGCCGAAGTCGGTGCCGACGACGTCGCTGGTCAGGACCGACTCGCCGCCGGCCAGGTGGCTGGTCGCGACGGTGCTCACGCGACCGCCTCCCGCCCGGTGCCGTTGCGCGTGACCCGGATGGTCTGCGGGCTGCGGACCCGCCGGGTGGGGACGACCTCGCCGAGCTCGGCGAGCCGCTCGACCGCGGCGTCCTTGTCGACCTGCGTGCGCAGACCGCCGCCGGACCACTCGCAGTACAGGTCGTCGGCCGGCCCGGACCGGCCGCGCAGCCGTTCGCGGGCGTACTCCTTGTGCCGCTTGGCCTCGTTCTCCGCCGCCCGCCAGGCGTCGTAGTCGTGCACGGCCGAGACGTAGTCCTCGTCGGTCACCGTCAGCCGGGACTGGCGGGACACGTCGCCCTCGGTCTCGGCGTCCACGGGCGGGCCCCAGCACGCGTCCAGGAACGGGCACCAGTCGCACATGGTGTCCACCCCCGGCCCGAACCCGTCGCGGGGGACGGCGTCGACGCCCTCGTCCTCCACCGCGGCGTAGACGTCGGTGAGCCACATCAGGGCCTCGGCGGTCAGCGCCGGGTCGTGGTCGGACTCGAAGACGACGTCCTCGCCCGAGTCGCGGGAGAGGTAGCGGATGCGCAGCCCGTCGACGTCCTGCCCGGTGCCGGGCGGCAGCCGCCGGTCGGCGGTCTGCCCGGTGCGCAGCAGCCACGCGTAGACGGCGACCTGGAACCAGTGCTTGGCCGGCACGCCGCGGGTGAGCACCCGCTCGAAGCCGAACCGGGACGTGGTCTTCAGGTCCTCCACGACCGGTTCGTGCAGCCAGTCGCAGCGGCCCTTGACCTGCTCGCCCTTCAGTCCGACCTCGGTCAGCCCCCCGTACTGGCGACGCAGGGCCCGCAGCACCCCGCGGTGCAGCTCGGTGCCGAGGAAGGCCTGCAGCCCCGTGCGGGTGTTGGTCGGCCGGCGCCGGGCGACCCGGTAGGCCGCCCGGCGTCGGCACTCGCCGAGCTCGGAGGCGCCGATCATCCGCTGCCGGGAGCGGGCCCGGCGGCGGTCGAGGTCGCGGACCGCCGCCGCCAGGCTCGGGGCGGCCCGCCGCTCGGCGGCGCTGGGGCGGGCCGGGAGGACCGCCGTCACGCCGAGATCTCCTGCTGCCCCACCGACACGCCGGACCGCTGGGTGGCGATGACCTCGCGGACGAGCGCGGTCAGCCGCTTGGTGGCCACGTGCTCGGCCGGCCGGCCGAACCGCTCGGCGATCTGCTCGTCGGTCACGCCCAGGGTCTCCAGGCTGGCGAGCACGCCCTTGCGGGCGGCGGTGAGCCGGCGCTCGCGCGGGTCGTCGGGCGTCGGCGAGGCCTCTAGCAGCGGGTTCGCCGGCGCGGCCGGCGCCTCGGGGCGCGGCGCGGCGGCCGCCGAGGCGGCCCGGGCGGCCTCGACCACCGCGGCGGGCGTCGTGGGCGCCGGCGGCGTGGCCGGGGCCCGGCGACGACCGGCGGGGTGCGCCTCCACGGCCGCCTCGAGGAACTCCTCGTGCCGCGCCTGGATCAGCTCGGCGACGGTGTAGGAGCCGCTCGGGGTGGGGACGTCGGTCTGCAGCAGCGCGGCGCGGTTGGCCTCGCCCCACACCTCGCGCAGGTCGTCGTCGTCCTCGGCGTCCTGGATGCGCGCGACAAGGTCGGCGACGTCGGGCTCGGTGCGCCGGGTCGCCCGGGCGGTCCGGGCCTCCTCCTCGCGCTCGTGCTCGAGCAGCCCGCCGCCGTGGAAGGCGACGAGGTCGCGGACGTGAGCGGTGCCGGGGTCGCACTTGAGGGCGTCGAAGACCAGCCACTCGAGCAGCCGGCCGTTCGCCGCCTTGTCGGTGACCTCCTTGGCCGGGTCGTCGTTCGGCTTGATGCCGACGTGGACGCTCCGGGCGCCGACGATCAGCGGGCGGCGCCCGCGGCGCAGCCGCACCCACACGCTGGCGGCGTACGGGAACTCGCGGTGGGTCTGCACCGACCAGGTCTTCTGCCCCTCGATGGGGCGGCCGTTGGCGTCGACCTCGGTGACCTCCTTGCCGCGGGCGGTCACCACGACGATGCCCGGGAAGGTCAGCAGCTCGGTCTGCAGCTTGCGCCAGCGGGAGCCGGCGTCGTTCCACAGGTTCTGGCTGATGACGATCTCGGCGTTCGGGTCGCGCTTGAGCAGCTCGCGGTTGCGGGCCGACTTCGCGGCCCGGGCGCTCGCCCAGTCCTTGAGGCCGTCCCAGATCGCCGAGCCGGTGTCGATGCCGAGCACGACGGGCGGCTCGCCGGCGTCGGCGGCCCGGCGCGCCTCGGCCTTGACCGCCTGCACGGCGGCCAGCACCTGGGCGTACGAGCCGTCGTGCTCGACGAGCTCGTAGCTGGCGCCGGGGATGGCGCCGTACTCGTCGCCGGCGCCCTCGTTCAGGTCGATCCAGTAGAGCGTCCCGATCCGGTCGCTGGTGCTGAGCTGGGCGAGCGCCCAGCTCTTACCAGCCTTCTCCTCGCCTTCGAGGAGGATGCAGGGCCACGGCACGCGGCCGGTGGGCTTGCGGGTGGGGAGGCCGGAGATGGCCATCGTGAACTCCTTGCCGACACGGGGAAGATGTCGACCCGGAAACTACGAGCGGGGTCTGACACAAACGGGTGACATCCGCAAGCACGTCGAGCGTGGCGGCGGGAAACCCCAGGTCGGGACGTCCTAACCGGCGTGTCGGAGTTCGCCGTCGGCGTAATCGGGCGCGGGCAGCGGCCGGCCGCGCAGCCGGTGGGCCAGCCCGGTGCACCGGCGTCCGGAGCCGGTGGCGCGCACGGCCTGGGCCAGCGCCCGGGACGAGCCGACGAGGACGACGAGCTGCTTGGCCCGCGTCACGGCGGTGTAGAGCAGGTTGCGCTGCAGCATCATCCAGGCGCTCGTGGTCAGGGGGACGACGACGCACGGGTACTCGCTGCCCTGCGAGCGGTGGACGGTGACGGCGTAGGCGTGCACCAGCTCGTCGAGCTCGGCGAAGTCGTACTCGACGGCCTCGTCCTCGTCGGTGACGACGGTGAGGGTCTGCGCCACGGGGTCGATCGCGGTGACGACGCCCTGGGTGCCGTTGAAGACGCCGTTCGCGCCCTTGTCGTAGTCGTTGCGGATCTGGCTGACCTTGTCGCCGACGCGGAACACCCGCCCGCCGAAGCGCTTCTCGGCGCGGTCGGGCCGGGCGGGGGTGAGCGCTTCCTGCAGCAGCTCGTTGAGCGCCGCGGCGCCGGCCGGGCCGCGGTGCACGGGGGTGAGCACCTGGACGTCGCGGCGCGGGTCGAGGCCGAACCGGGCCGGGATCCGGCGGACGACGACGTCGACGGCGGTCCGCGCGGCCTCCTCGGCGTCCTCCGTGGGGAAGAGGAAGAAGTCGTCGAGCCCGCGGACCTGGGGCGGGCTGCCCGCGTTGATCCGGTGCGCGTTGGTCACCACGCCCGACCGGCTGGCCTGCCGGAAGACCTGGGTCAGGCGCACGTGCGGCACGGGCGTGCCGGTGGCGAGCAGGTCCCCCAGGACCTGGCCGGCGCCGACCGAGGGCAGCTGGTCGACGTCGCCGACGAGCAGCAGGTGCGCCCCCGGCGGCACGGCGCGCACCAGCTTGTTGGCCAGCAGCAGGTCGAGCATCGACGACTCGTCGACCACGACCAGGTCGGCCTGCAGCGGCCGGTCCCGGTCGTAGGCGGCGGTCCCGCCCGGCCGCAGCTCCAGCAGCCGGTGCACGGTCACCGCCTCGACCCCGGTGAGCTCGGTCAGCCGCTTGGCCGCCCGGCCGGTGGGGGCGGCGAGGAGGACCCGGGCGCCCTTCGCGGCGGCGAGGGTGACGATCGAGCGGACGGTGAAGCTCTTGCCGCAGCCGGGCCCACCGGTGAGGACGGCGACCTTCTCGGTCAGCGCCAGGCGCACGGCCTCCCGCTGCCCGGGGGCCAGCTCCGCCCCGGTGGTCCGGTGCAGCCAGGCGAGGGCGGCGTCCCAGTCCACCCCGCCGAAGACCGCCAGGCGGTCGTCGTCGGCGGCCGACAGGCTGCGCAGGCCCGCGGCGAGCGAGACCTCCGCGCGGTGGAAGGGGACGAGGTAGTACGCCACCGTCGGGGGGTCGTCCCCGGCGGCGGGGAGCTCCTCGCGGATGAGCCCCTGGTCGGCGACCAGCAGGACGAGGCAGTGCCGCACCAGGTCGGCCGGCACCTGCAGCATCTCGACCGCCCGGGCCGTCAGGTCGGTCTCGGGCAGGAAGCAGTGCCCCTGCCCGGTGGCCTCGGAGAGCACGAACTGCAGCCCGGCCTCGACCCGCTCGGTGCTGTCGTGCGGGATCCCGACCGCGGCGGCGATGGTGTCGGCGGTCTTGAAGCCGATGCCCCACACCTCGGTGGCCAGGCGGTAGGGCTGCGTGCGGACGACGCCGATCGAGGCGTCGCCGTACTGCTTGTAGATGCGGACGGCCAGCGAGGTGGAGACGCCCATCCCCTGGAGGAAGACCATCACCTCCTTGACGGCCTTCTGCTCCTCCCAGGCCGCGGTGATCAGCCGGGTTCGCTTCGGCCCGAGGTTGGGCACCTCGGCCAGCCGCTCCGGCTGCTCCTCGATGACCCGCAGCGCATCGGTCCCGAAGTGCGCCACGATCCGTTCGGCCAGCCGCGGGCCGATCCCCTTGACCAGCCCCGAACCCAGGTAGCGGCGGATGCCCTGCACGGTCGCCGGCAGCACCGTGGTGTAGTCCTCGACCAGGAACTGCCGGCCGTACTGGGGGTGGGCACCCCACCGCCCGTGCAGGCGCAGGGTCTCCCCCGGCTGGGCACCGAGCAGCGAGCCCACGACGGTGACCAGGTCGCCGCCCCGCCCGGTGTCCACGCGGGCCACGGTGTAGCCGGTCCGGTCGTTGGCGAACGTGATCCGCTCCAGGGTGGCCTCGAGGACCGCCCCCGTCCGCGTCTGCGCCACCGCCGTCCCCCTGCTCCCGGAATCCCGCCGCCGATGGTTCCACGCCCCGGGGACAGCTCCGCGCGCCCGGAACTGTCGGCACGTCCGCATAACCTCCGGACGCTCACCTGAGCGATGCACCGATACGACACGGAGGACCGGATCATGGCCGGCGACACTGTTCTCACCATCATCGGCAACCTGACCAGCGAGCCCGAGCTGCGCTGGACCCCCTCGGGCGCGGCGGTCGCCACGTTCACCATCGCCTCGACCCCGCGCACCCTCGACCGCCAGACCCAGGAGTGGAAGGACGGCGAGCCCGTCTTCCTGCGCTGCAGCGTGTGGCGGCAGGCGGCCGAGAACGTCGCCGAGTCGCTGACGAAGGGCTCGCGGGTGATGGCGCAGGGCCGCCTCAAGCAGCGCTCCTTCGAGACGAAGGAGGGCGAGAAGCGCACCGTGATCGAGCTGGAGGTCGACGAGATCGGCCCGTCGCTGCGCTACGCGACGGCCACGATCGCCAAGGCCACCCGCTCCGGGAACGGGTACGGCGACGGGTTCGCCGGCGGGTCCGCCGGCGGGAACGGCGACGGTCGCGCCGCGGCCGGCCGCGCCTCCTCCCCCGACCCCTGGGCCGCGGCGACGGTCGGCGCCGGCGACGAGGAGCCGCCCTTCTGACCTGTGCAGGTGGTCCGCCGGCGCGCTTCCCCCGTGTCGGCGGGCCGGGTCCCGGCTGCCGTCCGACCCGGCGCCGCGCCCCCTGGCCCCGGGCGCGGTCAGCCGGGAGCATGCCCGCGGAGGTGTGCGGTGGCGACGATCGTGCTCACCGGGGCGACGGGCGGCATCGGGCTGGCCGCCGCCCGGCTGCCGGCCCGCCGCCCGGGCACGCTGGTCCTGCAGGGTCCCGAGCCGCCGGACGCCGTCGCGTCCCGGCTGGACACCGTCCGCCGGGAGGCGGCCCCCGGCACGGTCGTCCACCACGTCCCCGCCGACTTCGCCGCTGGGAACGCCGTCCCGGCGCTGGCCGCCCGCATCCGCGAGCTGACGGGCGTGGTCCACGTGCTGGTCGACAACGCGGGCATCCCGGGTGCGGACCGGTGCACGATCGGGCCGTGGGGCGTCGAGCGCACCTTCGGGATCAACCACCTGGCCGGGGCGCTGCTCACCGACCTGCTCCTCCCGCTGGTCCCGGCCGGCGGCCGGATCGTGAACGTGGCCTCGGCGACGCACGAGACCGCCACGCTGGACCTGGCCGACCTCACCTTCGACCGCCGTCCCTACACGCCGGTGACGGCGTACGCGCAGTCCAAGCTCGCCGTCGTCACGCACACCGCCCGGCTGGCCGGCCGGGTGCGGCAGACCGCCCTCAGCCTGCACCCCGGGATCGTCTCCACCGGGCTGCTGCACGCCATGTTCGGCACCGGCGGCGAGAGCCCCGACCGGGGCGGCGCCACCCTGGCGGCGGCCACCCCCGTGCAGGCCCCCCTCCGGCAGCTACCTGGACGAGCGCGAGGTGGGCCGCGACATCGCCTGACAGGCCGCGTCCCCGGCCGCCGCCGGGCACGACTCCTGGGAGGAACCCCATGCGGACCCTGCACGTCGGCCTCCGCGTGGCCGACCGCGACCGGTCGCTCGCCTTCTACACGGGCATCGGCTACGAGGTGGTCGGCGAGGTCCCCGACACCCCGCTCGGGCACCTGACCATGCTCAAGCTCCCCGGCGACGAGTTCGTCACCCTCGAGCTGGTGCACCGGCCCGGGGAGCGGGGGGCGGACCCCGGACCCGGCGCCCTCAGCCACCTCGTCGTGATGGTCGGGTCGATGGACCGGGCCCTCGCCCGGCTCACCGCGCACGGCATCGACGCCGAGGCACCCGGCCCGCCCGCGGACCCCGACGAGATCCGGACGGCGTGGGTCACCGACCCGGACGGCAACCGGATCGAGCTGGTCCAGTGGCCGGCCGGTCACGCCGACGGCCTCTCCGCGGCCGACTGGCCGGACTGAGCCGGGCGACCTTCCGCGCTCCTTCCCGGGGCGCCGGTCGCGGTGGAAGGTCCGCGGGAGGTGGCGTTCCTAGCGTCCCTGGCGTCGAGAAGCCCCCCTGACCCAGGAGCACACCGTGACGATCACCACCTTCCCGGACACGACGATCCGCCCGGCCGCGCGCCCCGTCCCCACCGAGTTCCGCGACTCGCGGGTCCCGACCCTGTGGGAGAAGTGGATGGCCGACCGCCGTCGCCGTCGGTACCTGACGGAGAAGCGCCGCCACGACGCCCGCGACCGCAGCGACCGCTACCTCGACGGTCCCGACGACGAGCACCAGCGGCAGGCGCTCACGGCCTTCGTCGCCCGCTGACCGGCTCCGAGACCGCGAGTCCCCTCCCCCGGCCGTTCCTCGACCCGCCCCCGGTACCCCCCTCAGGCCACGCCTCCGGGGGTGCCGGGGGCGGGTACTCCCGGGAGGCGCCGCGGGGGCGTAGCGTCCGGGCACGGAGCCGCTCAGGCTCCCGACGAGGGAGCAGGCGGTGGCCGACAAGTCCCCACGGCAGTCGATGTCGAAGAAGTCCGGCACGTCCATCAAGGAGAAGCGCCCCGAGCGCAAGGCCGAGGACGACAGCGGGTCCGCGGTGCAGCGGACGGCAGCCGACGAGAAGCACTGAACCCGCCCGCGAGCCGGCCACCCCGACAAACAGGGCCCCATGACCATCGAGCCGCAGGTCCCCGTTCCCCCGAGGCGGCGGACGCCCGACCCGCTGGCCGAGAGCACGGCCGAGGAGCGCGCCGACGTCGAGGAGGACCGCCGTCGCCAGCAGGAACTGGACGACGGCGAGCTCGGCGGCGAGGCCTGACCCCCTGCGCCCGCCCGATCCCGCGCGGGACCGGGCAGGCGTCGACCCGGAAGAGGAACCCCATCGCCATCCACAGCGGACGCTGCGCCGAAGCCCACCTCGGATGCCCCTGCCGGGGCGACGACACGATCCACGAGGAGCGCTCCCGCGAGATCAGGGAGGCGCGCGACCGTGCGCAGGAGGCCGTCGACTGCCCCGAGTGCGGCTCCCCCACCACGCCGCTGGCCATCGTCGCCTGGGGCAACTGCCGGACGTGCCGGACGGCGCAGGACCGCCGGACACGCCCGCTCCGGTGGTGACCGCACCCATGCACGCCCGGCCGCCGCGGCCCCGCGCGAGCGGCCTCAGCTGACCCCGGGGCCGCTCACCGCGGCCTCGCGGAGACCCGTGACGGCGAGGACGCGGCTGGTCGGGTAGAGCTCGATCTCGGCGTCGTCGGTCACGCCCGCCAGCACCGTGAGCCAGCCGGACGGCCCGAACCGGAGGACCCGGCCGCGCAGCTCGATCTGCCCGGTCGGGTCCGCCGGGTCCTGGACGACGACCCGGCCCTGGTAGAGGTGGCGGTCGTTGACGGTGGTGATGTCCATGCCGTCAGCCTCCGCCGAGAGCACCGCCGTGCACACGGTCAGGGGCAGGATCCCCCACTCCTCCCCGCTGCCGGGCGCCGTTCACTCCGGCCGGGAGGCGCCCTCCGCCACGGGGCGGAGGGCCGACCGGCCGTCGAGCCAGGCCTGCCACTCCGACCGGCCGCTGCGGTCCCGTCCGGCGGCCAGGACGACGAGGCCGACGACGGCCAGCAGCACCACGAGCGCCGACCCGGCCAGGAGGAGCTCCCAGCCGAACAGCGGCGGGACGGTCATGCTGCCGGGGGCGGGCGCTGTCGCGTCGGGCGTCATGGGACGGAGCGTGCGCGCCCCCGCGGGCCGCCGCACGCCCGCTCCGCGACGACCACCCGACCGGGCGAGTCACTCTGCGAGACGGCTCCCGGGCGGCGCGCCCGGATCGCGCGAGCGCCGTCGCCCCGCCGGGTGACCGGCCCTCCGCAGCGGGCCGCGTCCCGGCTCCGGGCGACCTAGCGTCCACCTCTCGGAACCGATCCAGGAGAAGGACAGGTGGGCATGAGCGCCGCACTGCAGGCCGACGCGACCGGGGAGCGCGGGCGCCCCGCCGTCTCCGGGGACCTGCCCACCGTCCTCGACGCCGCGCCGATGTTCCGCCGGGCCGTCGGCGGCTACGACCGCTTCCAGGTCGACAGCTACGTCCGGTGGGCCGAGGAGGAGCTGGCCACCGCCGACCGCGAGCGCGAGCACCTGGAGGCCCGACACCTCCGCGCCCGGGCCGCCCTCGAGGAGGCCCGGGAGCTCCTGGCCCACTCCAGCGCCGGCGGCGACTTCCTGCGCCTCGGCCGGCGGATGGGGACGGTGCTCGCCACCGCGGCCGACCAGGCGGAGGCCATGCGCGCCGACGCCGAGGCCGACCGGGCGGCGGCCGCCGCCGAGGCGCAGCGGGTGCTCGCCGGTGCGCGCACCGAGGCGGAGCGGCTGGTCGAGGAGGCGCGGCAGGAGGCCCGGGAGGTGGCGGCCGAGGCCGCCCAGCTCGTCGACGAGGCCGAACGGGTGCGCATGGTGGCCAGGGTCGAGGCGGCGGAGCGGCTCGCGGAGGTGGACCACGCCGAGCGGCACGCCGTCGAGCGCGCCGAGCGCGTCCGCCGGCGGGCCGAGCAGGACGCCGCCGCGGCAACGGCGCACGCGCGGGCCGAGATCGTGCAGATGCTCGCGACCGGACGCGAGCAGCGCCGGCGGGCCGACGCCGAGGCCGAGGCCGCGCGGGACCGCCTCGACCGGGACGCCGCCACCCGCCGCGCCGGCCTGCTGGCCGACGTGGCGCGGCTCGAGGCCCGGCGGGCCGCGCTCCAGGCCGAGCTGGAGCGCGGCAGCGGGCAGGCGGTCGCCGCCCCCGCGGGCCTCCCCCGGCTCGTGCGCGCACCCCTCGAGCGGCTCCGCGACCACCTGGTCTCCCGCACCGCCCCGTGAGGCGCCGGGCGCCCTCAGCCGGCCAGCTCCCCGCCTTCCCCCGGACGCCGGGTCCGGGTCGCGCGGGGCGCACGTCCGCCATGCTGTCGCCGGCCGGACCGCGGCTCGACACACCTGGGCCCGGTCTGCGGCGGGGACGCCGCCGGTCCCGGTAGCGTCCGCCGGGTGCACGACGCCGTGCTCCAGCCCCCCGCGCGACGGCGGCTGGACGCGCTCACCTTCGGCCTGTTCACGGTGGCCCTCGGCACCAACATCCCCACCCCGCTGCTGCTGGTCTACCGGCGCACCCTCGGCCTGTCGGAGGCCGACCTCACCGCGGTCTTCGGCTGCTACGCCCTCGGCCTGATCGCGGCGCTCACGGTGTCGGGCGCGGCGTCCGACCGGTTCGGCCGGCGCGCGCTCGTGCTGCCGTTCGCGGGGCTGGCCGGCCTGGTGTCCCTGCTCTTCCTGCCGGCGGTGGACCACCTTCCCCTGCTCTACGCCGGCCGGCTGCTGCAGGGCGTGGTGTCCGGCGTCGTGTTCTCGGTGGCCAACGCATGGCTGCAGGAGCTGGCCGGTCCCGACGGGCAGCGCTCGGCGGCGACCCGCGGGGCGGTGTCGACCTCGCTCGGCTTCGCCGTCGCCCCGGCGATGAGCGGGCTGCTCGCGCAGTACGGCCCCGCCCCGACGACGCTGCCGTACCTGGTGCACGTCGCCGTCCTGATGGTCGGGCTCGGCGCGCTGGTCACCGTGCCCGAGACCGTGCACGAGCGCCGCCGCGGGCGGCTGATGACGCTCGGCCTGCCGCCGGAGGCGCGCCGGCCGTTCTGGGCGGTGCTGGCGCCGACCGCGTTCGGCGTGTTCGCGTTCCCCGCCCTGGCGGCCACCCTGCTGCCGCTGCTCGTCGTCCCGGACGGCGTCGGCGTCGCCTACGCCGGGCTGATCGCGGGGCTCGCCCTCGCCTCCAGCGCCGTCGCCGCCCGGGTCGGCCGGCGGGCGGAGCGCGGCGGCGGCCCGCTGGGGATGGCGCTCGGGGCGCTCGGGCTCGCCCTGGGCGTGGTGGCCGTCGCCGCCCGGTCCCAGCCCTGGCTGCTGCCGTCGGCCGTGCTGCTCGGCGCCGGCGGCGGGCTCTGCCTCACCGCCGGGCTCACGCTCACCGCCCGGCTGGCGCCGCCGCACACCCGGGGGGCGGTGAACAGCGCGTTCTACGCCTTCGCCTACGCCGGCTTCGGCACGCCGCTGCTGCTCGCGTGGCTCGGCGACCTCATCTCGCCGGTCGCCGCGATGGGGGGCTTCGTGGCCGTGCCGGCCGCGCTGGCCGGCTGGCTGTGGTTCGAGCTGCGGGGCGGCTGAGGGCCGCCGACCAGACCCCGCTCGTACGCGTACGCGGTGGCGGCGGCGCGCGAGGGCAGGTCGAGCTTGGTGAAGATGTGGCCCACGTGGGTCGCGACGGTCCGCTCGCTGATGACGAGGTCCCGCGCGATGGCCCGGTTGGTGTGCCCGCGGGCGAGCCGGACCAGCACCTCGACCTCCCGGGCGGTCAGCGGTCCGGCCGCCGGCGGCCGCGCACGGTCGAGCCGGGTCTCCTCGGGCCGGGCGCCCAGCTCGCGGAACGTCACCGCCGCCGCGTCGAGCTCGAGGTCCGCCGTCTCCCGGTCCCCCAGCTCCGCGCAGGCCCGGGCCAGCAGGACCCGGGTGCGCGCGCCCTCGTACGGGACGCGGAGCTCAGCCCAGAGCTGCCCGGCGCGGCGCAGCAGCGGCAGCGCCGCGCGGGCCTCGCCGGCGGCGACGTGCGCGGCGCCGCGTGCGGAGGAGGCGAGGGCGTCGAGGTAGCCCGATCCGAGGTGCCGGGCCACGGCGGCCAGCTGGTCGGCCGCCGCGGCCGCGGCGGCGCCGTCCCCGCGGGCGAGGACGATCTCGGCGTACGGGCCGAGCACCCGCCCGCGCGCGACCGGCCCCTCGGCCTCCGCCGCCAGGCGGCGGACGGCGGCCTCGGCGGCATCGCCCCGGCCCTCGGCGAGCCGCAGGAGCGCCAGCCCGGGGTGCGGCTCGCAGCCGTGCTCGTGCGCGGCGCGGTAGTCGTCGTCCGCGGCCCGGAACTCCCCGCGCAGCCGCCGCAGCTCGGCGCGCACGTAGTACGCCCCGCCGAGGACGAGCTGGTTCTCAGGCTCGGACAGGCCGCGGACCGCCCGTCCGGCCTCGTCGAGGGCGGCGCTCCAGGCCCCGCGCAGGAGCAGCAGCTCGGCCCGGTGCAGCGCGAGGTGCGCGCCGTACGTCGCCAGACCGGGCTGGGACCGGAACCAGCGCGTGAACGACGCCGTCCACGCGTCGACGCGCGGGACGTCGAACAGCTCCTGGCAGGCGTCGATGACCGTGCAGTAGGAGTCGCCGACGGCGACCGCCGGGATCTCGCGGGCCTCGACCGCGACCATCGCCTCGTCGAGGTGGCGCAGCCCCTCGGCCACCTCCCCGAGGTAGATCAGGCACCGGCCCACCCCGATCCGGGCCAGGGTGGCGAGCTCCCGGTCGGCGAAGCGGGCCGCCGTCCGCATCGCCCGGAGGAACCCCTCGTGGGCGCCGGCGACGTCGCCGGAGCCGACGATGCGGCAGAGCGCGGTGGCGTGCTCGGTGTAGCCCCGCTCGACGCAGTCGGCCCGCGCCTCGTCGAGCAGGTGGCGGACGCGGTCGACCCACCCGCCGGCCCGGGTCAGGTCGCCCTGGAAGCCCAGGCACTCCGCGAGGCGGATCCCGGACCGAGCGGCCCCGACGGCGTCGCCGGCGGCCAGGCACGCGCGGTGCGCCCGCTCCCACAGCGCGAAGGCCTCCCCGGCCCGGCCGGTGAGGTAGGCGGCCGTGGCCAGCCGGTCCAGATCTCCGGCCGATCCGTCGCGGGCGGTCGCGCCCGCCGCGAGCTCGCGGTAGGTGCGCTCCCAGTCCGGCAACGGGCCGCTCGTGCAGCCGGCAGGCGGCGGCATGCGCACAGTGTCGCGCCGCCCCGGGAGCGGCACCAGCGTCCCGGGGCGGCGGACGGTGCCCGGCCTAGGCGAAGAAGGCCTCGCTGCCCGGGGCCGCCCCGATGAACATCCACATCTCCGCGATCCGGTCGCGGTCGAACCGGTAGACGAAGGCGTTGTCCGACTCCAGGCGGTTCCCCGCCCGGCCGAGGACGGCGTGCTCCCACTCGCACACCCAGCCGTCGGTCGCCACGCAGAACCGCTGCTGCAGGTCGATGTCGCCGTGCGTCGCCTCGACGACCGCTCCGATCACGGCCGTCAACCCGTCCGGGCCGGCGTAGTCCCCGGGGTCGGGGTACGGGCCGCGGTAGTGGAAGACGAAGTCCTCCGCCAGCAGCGGCTCCAGCGCGCCGCGGTCGCCGCCGAGCACGGCCCCGGTCATCCGGTTGACGGTGGTCACGTGCGGGTGCTCGTCCATGTCTGCCCCTCCCTCGAGGTCCTGGTTCGGACGAGCGGGACGCTAGGGAGCGCACGGGCCGCCGGGCATCGGCAGAAATGCGCAGCCGGCGGGTCCCCCGGGATCGGCAGTCCTGCCGACCCCGGCCCCGCGACGGGTCAGCCGTGGGCCGCGGCGCGGTGCCGGGCCAGGACGTCGAGGCCGAAGTCGGCGGTCGGATCGCGCCACACCGAGTGCGCGTGGTTGGCGCCCCGCTGCGTGTTGTCCCACTCGACCAGCAGCCGCGGTCCCTGCAGCCGGTAGTAGTGCGGCTCACCGGGCGCGGTGGGCCCGGCCCAGGCGAAGTGGACGGCGTCGAGCGCGGCGTCGTCGTCGTAGCGGTGCAGCGGCGACACCTCCGCGGGCACGCGGTCCAGGTAGGTGCCCAGCAGCGCCCGCACCAGCGCGCGCTGGTCGCCGTCGAGCTCCGCCGCCGGCAGGCCCCGCGGGGCGGCGGTGTACTCCAGCGCCGCGTGCTCGGGGTCGCCGTGGGCCACCGCCTCGTCGATGGCGTCGCTCGTCGCCCGCAGCTTCGCCCACTCGGCCGGATCGGCGAACGGCGCCCGCCAGATGCCGGCGAGCGGGACCACCCGGTTCCCCGGCTGCACCGTCGTGCGGTTGGCGGTGACCAGGTCCGACGGCGCCGTCGGCAGCAGCACCGCCCGGGCCGCGAGGTCGGGGGCCAGCGAGCGGACCAGCTCGCGCGCGGTGTCCTCCACCCGGCCCAGCGGCCGGTTCACCGCGCCGCCGAGCAGCGGTGACGTGGCCGGGTCGGCGCCGAGGAAGCAGGGCGTCGTGGCCACCACCGCGCCGTCCACCACCAGGTTGTTCAGCGAGACGTGGTGCCCGCCGAACCGCCACCCCCACATCCCGGTCTCCCCCGGCCGGCCGAACACGCGCAGGTAGTACAGGCCCGGGTCCCGGCCGCGCTCCCGGTCGAACCGCGCGACGAACCCCTCGACCCGGTCGAGCACGTTCTCCAGGCCGATGACCGTCGCCACCGTGACGTAGCCGGCCGGCGACAGCCCGGCGGCGACCAGCCGCATCGCGGCGCGCTGCTGGCCGGGCCGCTGCTCGTGGAAGGTGAGCCCGCCGTGGTCGGTCGGCGTGTAGAACCAGCGGCGCCGCTCGGCGTCGGTCGCGTCGTCGGCCGGCTGCGCCCCGACGGCGACCTCCTGCTGCCCCGGGTCCAGGCAGTCCAGCCAGGCCCCGGCCGCCTCGGCCATCCGCGCGGCGACCTCCCGGGCGCCGTCCTCCGAGGTCCCGGCCGCCATGGCGGGAATGTAGTGCCCCGGCCGCGGGTGCGGCCACCGGCCGGCCTCCGTGGCGCGACCGGCACCACACCGGCGCCGGACGGGAGACCACCGTGCCCACCCCCACCGACGACCCTCGCGACCTGCTCACCGTGATCGCCTGCATGCGCGCCGCGCCGGGCAGGCGCGAGGAGCTGCGGGCCGCGCTGGAGGCCCTCGTCGAGCCGACGAGCCGGGAGGCCGGGTACGTGAACCACGACCTGCACCAGGGGATCGAGGACGAGGACGCCTTCTTCTTCTACGAGAACTGGGAGTCGGACCGGCACCTCGACGACCACCTGTCCGCCCCGCACCTCGAGGAGTTCGCCGCGCGGATCCCCGACCTGCTCGACGAGAGCGGGTCGTCGGTCAACCGGGTGCGCCGCCTGGCCTGACCGGGGTCAGCGCGCGACGACGTTGCGCAGCTCGCGCCCCGCCAGCAGGGCCGCCAGGTTTGCGGTGACCAGCTCGTCGGCGCCGACCGGCCGGCCGCCCGCCGCGTGGGGGGTGAGCACGAGGCCCGGCGCGTCCCACAGCGGGGAGCCGGCCGGCAGCGGTTCGGTGGCGGTGACGTCGAGCGCGGCGCCGGCCAGGCGCCCCGCCGCGAGCGCGTCGGTGAGGGCGTCCTCGTCGACGGTCGAGCCGCGGCCGACGTTGACGACGAGGGCGTGCGGCGGCAGTGCGGCCAGCCGCCGCGCGTCGAGCGCCCGCACGGTGCCGGAGGTGGCGGGCAGGATCATCACCAGGACGTCGGTCCCGGCCAGCTCCCGTTCGAGGTCGTCCTCGGCGACGACGGCGAACCCGCTCCGCTCCCCCGCGCTGCGCGCCACCCCCCGCACCCGGGCGCCGAGGTCGCGGAGCAGCGGCGCCAGCGACTGCCCGATCGAGCCGAACCCCCAGATCAGCACCCGGGCGTCGATCAGCGTCGTCACCGCGCCCTCGGGGTGCAGCGGCTGCAGGCCGCCGAGCTCCCGCGCCCAGCGGTGCTCGGCCTGCGCCCGCCCGGCGGCCGGCAGCCGCCGGACCAGGGCCAGCACGAGCGCCAGGGCGTGCTCGGTCACGGTCCGGTTGTGCAGCCCCGCCCCCGAGGTGACGACGACGTCGTCGGGGAAGCCGGCCGCCAGCACCGCGTCCGGCCCGGCGGCCAGGGTCTGCACCCAGCGCAGCCCGGGCATCCGGCCGGCGACCGCGGCGAGGTCGGCCTCGGAGCTGCCCCACACCACCAGCGCCTCGGCGTCCAGGTGCTCGTCGGGCACCGGCGCCGACGCGTCGTAGACCACGGTGGCCACGCCGTCGGGCAGTTCCGGGGCCAGCGGGACCGAGTCGGGCAGCAGCAGCTTCATGGGCTCGGGAGTCAACCAGGCCCGCGACCGCGGTGCACCGTCAGCGGCCCTCGACGACGACGGAGGTCGGCCGGCCCGTTCGCGCCCAGTCGACGACGTTCTGCGCCGCCTTGCGCCGCAGCTCCACCTCGGACTCGACGGAGTACCAGGCCACGTGCGGGCTGAGCAGCGCACGGGGGTGGCGGAGCAGCGGGTGCTGCCCCGGCGGCTCGTCGGGCAGGACGTCGAGCCCGACGCCGGCCAGTCGGCCGGAGTCCAGCGCCCGGAGCACGGCGTCGAGGTCGACCAGCCCGCCGCGGGCGGTGTTCACCAGGTACGAGCCCGCGGGCATCCGGCCGAGGAGGTCGTCGCCGACCAGCCCCCGCGTTCCGTCGGTGAGCGGCACGTGCAGGGTGACCGCCGCGCTGCGGGCGAACAGGTCCTCCAGGGAGGTCCGCTCGACACCGACCGGCCACGACCCGTCCGGCAGCTGCGGGTCGTACCCGAGGCACCGTCCGAACCACGGCCCGGCCCGCTCAGCGGTCAGCCGGCCGATGCGGCCCAGCCCGACCACGCCGAGGGCGAGCTCGCCGGTGCGGCGCAGCTCACCTCCGAGGTGGTAGTCCCACCGCCCGGCGTGGACCTCGCGGTCGTGGCCGGCCAGGTTGCGCAGCAGCGCCAGCAGCATGGCGGCGGTGTGCAGGGCGACCTCGGCGGTCCCGTAGTCCGGCACGTTGCAGACCCAGACGCCGCGGGCGCGGGCGGCCTCGAGGTCGACGCCGTCGACGCCGATGCCGTACCGGCTGACCAACCGTAGCCGGGGCAGGGCGTCGAGCACCTCGGCGGTGACCGGCGCGTACTGCACGAGGACGGCGTCGGCGCCGGCGGCGGCCGCGACCACCTCGGCCGCGGTGCGCGCCTGCGCGGTGACGAGCTCGTGGCCGGCCGGCCGCAGCACGGCCGCCTCGACGTCGTCCGAGCCGTACTCGGCATCGGTCCGGACCACCCGCACGACGGCCTCAGCGGTCGGCGGGGACGGGTGCGGCCGTGGCCCGCTCGGCCGCCGCGGCGGCGTCGAACGACGCCGGCAGCGGTGTCAGCGGAGGCCGGACGGTGCCCATCGGGTGCCCGTGCCGCTGCTGGGCGACGCGCTTGAGCACCGCCGCGGACGTGTGCTCCTTGGTCATGGCCCGCACCTGCCGCAGGTGGTCCGACAGCGCCGCGGCCTCGGCGGTCCGCCCGGCCCGCACGTGCCCGTACAGCGCGACCACGTGCTCCGGGACGATGTTGGCCAGCGCGGAGATCGGTCCCTGGGCCGTCGGCAGCCGCCCCGGCAGGTCGTCCTCGGTGCCGAGCAGCACCCCCCGGCCCGAGTCGCGCACGGCCTCCGCGAAGCCCGCCTCGCCGCCGGAGTCCTTGACCCCCCACACCGGCAGCGACGTGACCAGCTCGGTCGGCAGCGGGATGGCGTACTTCGGGATGTGGTAGAGGACGACGGGGTGCCGCGTCGCCGTCAGCACCCGGTCGTAGAAGAGCCGCAGCCCGTCGACGTCGACCGGCTTGAAGTAGTACGGCGGCAGCACCAGCACCGCCCGGACCGGCAGGTCGTCGAGGAAGGCCAGCAGGTCGAGGGTGTCCGGCAGGTTTCCCTCGGCGACGGTCGGCACCACCTGCAGCCCGCCGGCCTCGGGCAGCAGCGCCTCGAGCAGCGCCCGCTTCTCGTGCGCCGCCACCGACGGCCCCTCGCCGTTGGTGCCGAACGGGATGACGCCGGTGACGCCGAACCCGGCCAGCCAGCGCACGTGCGCGAGGTAGGCCTCGACGTCGAGGCCGTAGCGCGGCTCGTCGCGGAACGGCGTCACGTTGGCGACGTAGACGCCCTCGAGGACGGCGGCGGGATCGGTCACCGGAGGGCTCATCTCCCGAGGTCGACGGTCCGGTCGAGGAACGCGGCGAGCTCCCGGCGGCTGGGGAGGCCCTCGTAGTCCCCGAGGTTCTGCACGCAGAAGGCGCCCATGGCGTTGGCGGTCCGCAGCCGGTCCCGAGGGGCGTGCCCCCACACGGTGGCGGCGAGGTAGCCGGCGGCGAACGCGTCACCGGCGCCGATGGGGTCGACCTGCCGCACCTCGAAGCCGGGTGCGGTCAGCCGCTCGCCGTCGACGACGGCCGCGCAGCCGCGGGCCCCGAGCTTGACCACGACCTCGCGCGGGCCGGCGTCGGGGAGCCGGTCGAGGCAGGCCGCCGCGTCCCAGCCCCACAGCGCGGCGGCCTCCTCGTCACCGACGAGCAGGACGTCGACGTGCGGCAGGAGTGCCTCGGTGGCGGCCCGGGCCGCGGCCGGCTCCCAGAGCCGGCTGCGGTAGTTGACGTCGTAGCTGACCCGCACGCCGGCCTCCGCCGCCGTCTTCGCCGCCCAGGGCAGGAACTCGGCGCACTCCGGGGACAGCGCCCCGGTGATGCCGGTCAGGTGCAGGAAGGCGGCGCCGTCGAGCACCACGGGATCGAAGGCGCCCGGCGCGAGGGTGGACGCCGCCGAGCCTCGGCGGTAGTAGTGCACCCGGTGCGCCGCGGCGACCTCCTCGCGCAGGTAGAGCCCGGTGGGCCGGTCCGGCACGCGGCGCACGGCCGCGGTGTCGACGCCCTCGGCCCGGACCCGGTGCAGCACCAGCTCGCCGAGCTCGTCGTCGCCGAGCGCGCTGATCCAGGCGGCCGGGACGCCGAGCCGGGACAGGCCGATCGCGACGTTGCTCTCGGCGCCGCCGGCGGACAGCGTCACGCCGGTCGCGTGCCGCAGCCGTCCGGGCGACGTGGGGACGACGAGCACCATCGTCTCCCCCGCCGTGACCACCCGCCCCCCGTGCGACGACGTCACGTCCCCGCCTCACCCGCCGAACAGCTTGCCCAGCTGCTCGTCGAAGGTGAGCACCGACAGGAAGCCGAAGAGCAGGAACGACCACACCAGCGCCGCCACGCGCATCCCGCCGGGGCGGATCTCGGGCGGCAGGGTGCGCCGGTTGACCAGCAGCAGCAGCGCCGAGTAGATGAACATCATCAGCCCGCCGGTCACCGCGGCGATGACCAGCAGCACGAGCGGCTGGTCCAGCCCCGACAGCAGCACGATGATCCCGATCGCGACCAGGCCCCACACCAGCGCGAAGTAGATCTTGCTCTCGTTCGCGTTCTTCAGGTACGCCGTCTTGAGGACGTCGGCCCCGAGCCGGCTGGTGTAGTCGACGATGCCGAGCGCGGCGGCGAACAGCGAGATGGCGCCGATGACCCAGAAGAACGTGCCGAACCAGCCGCCGACCGAGTCGTTGAGCGCGTTGCCCTCGACCTCGAGGAAGGAGATGTCGCTGGCCAGCCCTTCCTCGCCGAACACGGTGGCGTAGGCCAGCAGGGAGGTGAACAGGATGGTCAGGAAGCTGATCAGCACGAACGTGGTGAGCTGCTCGGTGTTGGCGAACTTCCACCAGCGCCGCCACCGGCCGAGGTTCTCCGGCGTCGGCTCGAACACGTAGCCGGTCGACGGCGCGGCCTCCGGGTGCCCGGTCACCGGGCTGACGATCCGCGGCACGTAGGCGCCCATGCCGAAGCGCTTGTCGCGGATCCAGTTGCTCTGGCACAGGTTCTGCCCGCCGCCGGCGCCCGCGAAGGCCAGCGCACCGAGCAGCAGCGCGAAGCCGAGCTCCTCGGCGGGCAGGCCGGCTTCGGTGACGATCTGGGGCACGTCCGCCCAGTCCGACGCCCCGATCGCGAAGAACGACGCGACGATGATGAGGATCAGGACGGCGGCGACCTTGGCGAACTCGATCTTCTCGAGCGCCTGGTACACCACCGGCGCCATCGTCAGCGTGATGCCGATGAGCAGCAGCATGCCGATCGCGATCGGCACGACCGAGCCGCCGAACAGGTACGTGACGAGCGTGGCGGAGCTGGTCGCCCAGCCCGGCCAGATGTTGGCGAAGTAGGCCATGATCGCGAAGACCAGGCCCCAGTGCCGCCAGTACCGGCTGAACCCGGTGAGCGCGGTCTCGCCCGTGGCGAGCGTGTAGCGCTCGATCTCCATGTTGAGGAAGTACTGGGTGGCCAGCCCCACGAAGGCGGCCCAGACGAACACCAGCCCGACCTGCGAGGCGATGTACGGGTAGAGGATGAACTCGCCGCTGGCCATGCCGACGCCGGCGGCGATGATGCCCGGCCCGACCACGTGCCGGAAGCTCGCCGGCGGCTCGGGCATGTCGCGCACCGACGGTGCCGGGAGGTGCTTGGTCGGGAAGCGGTCGACGACGGAGACCGGCTGGTCCTGCGCTCTGCGGGTGGTGGCCATGGAACGCCCCCTGTGATGCGGGTCACTTACCGGGTACCTGCCATTCCCGCACGTCCCCCGGGGCGCGGCAACCGGAGGCGGGGGGCCGCCGGTGCGGTCAGACCGTGACCTCGGGGTAGTCGCCGCCGGCCCGCGGGGTGAAGGCGACGTGTCGGGCGCAGAGGTCGGCGCTGCGCCGCACGCCCAGCAGCTGCATGCACCGCTGGTACTCCTCGGTGAGGATCTCGACGACCCGCAGCACGCCGTCCTGACCTCCGGCCATCAGCCCGTACAGGTAGGCGCGGCCGATCATGGCCGCGTCCGCGCCCAGTGCGCGGGCGGCCACGACGTCCTGGCCGTGCAGGATCCCGCCGTCGATCAGCACGGTGGCCCGGTCGCCGACGGCCTCGCGGATCGACGGCAGGACGTCGAGGGTGGCCGCCGAGCGGTCGAGCTGCCGGCCGCCGTGGTTGGAGACCACCAGGCCGTCGGCACCCCGGTCCATGATCCGGCGGGCCGAGTCGGCCGTGGTGACACCCTTGACCAGCAGCGGCCCCCGCCACCGGCGGCGGACCCAGTCGAGGGCGGCGAGGTCCATGGCCGGGTCGAACATCATGCCGGCCACCTCGCCCGGCGTCGGGTTGCCCTCGACCGCGCTGCCCAGCACGGCGAACGTCAGCCCGGCGGTGCTGAGCTTGTGGAGCAGCCAGCCGGGACGCCGGGACATGTCCAGGACGGTCCGCGCCGTGAGGGCGGGCGGGATCGTGAGCCCGTTGACGACGTCGCGCAGCCGCATGCCCGACACCGCCGTGTCGACCGTGAGCAGCAGGGTCGAGTAGCCGGCCTCCTCGGCCTGCGCCACGAGGGCCTCGTTCAGCCGTTCGTCGGCGGTGAAGAACAGCTGGAACCACAGGTCCGCCCCCGGGGCGGCGGCCCGCAGGTCGCGGATGGACGTCGACCCGACCGTCGACAGGCTGTACGGGATGCCGGTGTGCTCGGCCACGCGGGCGACCGCGGCCTCGCCGTGGTGGTGCATCATCCGCGTGTAGCCGGTGGGCGCGAGGACCAGCGGCAGCGGGAGGCGCCGGCCGAGCAGCTCCACCGAGGTGTCGGGGTCGGCCACGGAGCTCAGCGCGTCCGGCCGGAAGGCCACCCGCCGGTACGCCGCGACGTTGCGCGCCGCGGTGATCTCCTCCTCCGCCGCGCCGTCGACGTAGTCGAACACCGCCCGGGGCGTGGTGCGCGTGGCCGCCCGCCGCAGGTCGCGGACCGTGAGCGCCGCGGCCAGCCGCCCGGCCCGCGGCGACAGCCGGGGCCGCCGGAACTGCACCAGGGCCCGGAGCTCGGCGGGCCTCGGCACGCGCCGGGCGGTGGAGATCGGGGCCAGGGGTAGCCGTGGTGGCACGGAACGCCCTCCTCCGGGGGACGGATCCGGTTCCTCCCGGGATGGAACGCCGCAGGTCGGGCCGGGCGCAACTCGGGCCGGCGGCGCGCTCGGCCGGCCCGCGTGAGCAGATCATGCCGAAGGACGCCGCCGACGTCCGCAACGTTGTGCCAGTGCGGCCCGTCCCGGTCCCTGCGTACCGTCACTTTCAGCAAACAGGGCGTACCGGTCCGTCACGACGGGTGCGCGTCTTCCCCGCCTGAGGAGCTCCCCGTGTCGTACTCGTCCCCGTACCTGTCCCTCGTCCCCGAGCCGGCGGACGCCCGCACCGACACCTGGTCCGAGGCCTACGCCGAGGACGTCTACGCCGTCGAGTGCGCCGTGGACGGCTACCCCAACGACGAGTGGGCCCCGGCGCCGGCCACCCTCCCCTACGAGGCCCCGGCGCAGGCCGACGCCGCCGACGGCGACGAGACCTGGCGGCTGGACGCGCTGTGCGCCGAGACCGACCCCGAGGCGTTCTTCCCCGAGAAGGGCGGTTCCACCCGCGAGGCCAAGCGCGTCTGCGCCGGCTGCCCGGTGCGCCTGCAGTGCCTCGAGTTCGCGCTCGGCAACGACGAGCGCTTCGGCATCTGGGGCGGCCTGTCCGAGCGCGAGCGGCGCCGGATCCGCCTGCAGCGCCGCGGCATGCCGCTCAGCGCCTGACGGTTCCCGGACGGCTGACGCGCGGGGCGCCGCTGCCCTACGGTCCCCGGGGTGTGAGAGCCGCGGTGCGCGACCGGTACGGCCCGCCCGGCGTGCTGCGCGTCGAGGAGGTCCCGGTCCCGGTGCCCGGGCCGGGTCAGGTGCTGGTCGCGGTCGTCGCCACGTCGGTCAACCTCAGCGACTGGGAGTGCCTGGTCGGCTCGCCCGCCTACGCCCGGATCGGCGGGCTCCGGTCCCCGCGGTTCCGCACCCTGGGCTCCGACATCGCCGGCCGGGTGGCCGCGGTCGGCGAGGGCGTCACCCGCTTCCGGGTCGGCGACGAGGTCTACGGCGACGACCTCGCGCTCATGGGTGGCTTCGCCGAGTACGCCGTCGCGCCGGAGGGGGCGCTGGCCGTCAAGCCCGCCGGGATGACCTTCGCCGAGGCCTCGACCATCCCCCAGGCCGGCGCCATCGCCCTGCAGGGCACCGCCGGGATCGGGGCCGGGCAGCGGCTGGCGGTCAACGGCGCCGGCGGGGGCTCGGGCGCCTTCGCCGTCCAGCTCGCCAAGCGGGCCGGCGCGCACGTCACCGCCGTCGACAACGCCGGGAAGCTGGGGTTCCTGCGGTCGCTGGGTGCCGACGACGTGGTGGACTTCCGCGCCGAGGACTTCACCCGCCGCGGGCCCTACGACGCCGTCCTCGACCTCGTGGCGCACCGGTCGGTGTTCGCCTACCGGCGGGCACTGGCCCGTGGCGGCCGCTACCGCTGCGTCGGCGGGACGGTGCGCGCGCTGCTGCGGGTCGTCACCGCCGGCTGGCTCGCCGGCCGGCTCACCGGTCGGTCGCTGGGCGTCCTCGTCGTCCGCACCGGGCCGGCGCACTTCACCCCGCTGGCCGACCTGTGCGTCGCCGGGGAGGTCGCCGTCCGGATCGACCGGACGTACGGCCTGGACGACGTCGCCGAGGCCCTGGCCCGCGTCGGCGCGGGGCGGGCGCTCGGCAAGGTCGTCGTCACGCCGGGGTGAGCCGCGGCGCCCTCCGGCCGCCATCGCGTACGGTGTAGGCGGTCGCTGTTGTACCTCTGCCTCGTTCTCGGACGTCCGCAGTCGTCTCTGCCTGACGTTCCCCTCGGTCCTGCCGGTCGGTGCGGCGACCCCGGACCGGCTCTCCGCCGGCCCGGACACCTCCAGCACGGAAAGAGAACGACATGACCCAGGGCACTGTGAAGTGGTTCAACGCGGAGAAGGGCTTCGGCTTCATCTCCCAGGACGGCGGCGGCCCCGACGTCTTCTGCCACTTCTCCGCCATCCAGACGAACGGGTTCAAGTCCCTCGACGAGAACCAGCGCGTCGAGTTCGACGTGACCCAGGGCCAGAAGGGCCCGCAGGCGGAGAACGTCCGCCCCGTCTGACCCCGCACGCGAGAACGGGCCCCGGCGCAGCGCGCCGGGGCCCGTTCTCGTCCGCGGGTCGCCTCAGGCGGCCTGCAGCGCCCGGCGCACCTTCGGCCCGCCGGTGGTCATCCGGTAGAGCTTGACCAGCTGCGACGGGGCGTTGCGCCACGTCGTCTGCTCGAGCCAGCCGTTGGGCAGCGAGAGCCGCAGCACCTTGTGCCAGGCCGACGCGACCTGCTGCGGCAGGGGCGCGGAGTGGTAGCGCAGCCCGTAGCGCTCGAAGACGTCGCGCACCCTGGGCGCGATCTCGGCGTACCGGTTGCTGGGCAGGTCGGGGAACAGGTGGTGCTCGACCTGGTGCGAGAGGTTGCCGGTCAGGAGGTGCATGGCCTTGCTGCCGGAGATGTTGGCCGAGCCCAGCATCTGCCGCAGGTACCACTCGCCGCGGGTCTCGCCGTCGATCGACTTCTTCTCGAACGTCTCGACGCCCTCCGGGAAGTGCCCGCACATGATCACCGAGTGCGACCACACGTTGCGGACGACGTTCGCCGTGAAGTTCGCCCCCACCGTGGCCAGGAACGAGGGCCCCGACAGCAGCGGGTGGACGAGGTAGTCCTTGGTGGCCTGCTTGCGGATCTTCCCCAGCACGGCGCGGACGCCGGCCCGGAACTCGGGCTTGCCGCGCCGCTCCTTGGTCGCCAGGTTGGCGCCCAGCTCCAGGTCGTAGGCGGCGATGCCGTACTCGAAGAAGCAGGCGTTGACGAAGTTCCACAGCGGCTGCAGCAGGTACAGCGGGTGCCAGCGCTGGTCCTCGTCGACGCGCATGATGCCGTAGCCGAGGTCGTTGTCCTTGCCGAGCACGTTCGTGTACGTGTGGTGCAGCTCGTTGTGCGAGTGCTTCCACTGCTCGGCCGGGCTGGCCATGTCCCACTCCCACGTCGTGGAGTGGATCTTCGGGTCGCGCATCCAGTCCCACTGGCCGTGCAGGATGTTGTGCCCGATCTCCATGTTCTCGAGGATCTTGGCCAGCGACAGGCCGATCGTCCCCACGATCCAGGCCGGCGGGAAGCCGGCGGCCAGGAGGACGGCGCGGCTGCCGAGCTCGAGCTTGCGCTGGACGTCGATGACGGTGCGGATGTACCTCGCGTCGGCCTCGCCGAGGCTGTCGCGGATCTCCTGGCGGATGGTGTCGAGCTCCTTGCCCAGGAGCTCGACGTCCTCCGCGGTGAGGTGCTCGACGGGGTTCTGGGTCTTCTTCTGCAGGGCGGTCACGGGGGCTCCGTCCGTCGGGGTCAGTGGTCGATGTCGCAGGCGCCGGCGGCGGCGCTGATGCAGGTCTGGACGAGGACGCCGTCGCCGGGTGCGGCGGTGGTGACCTCGCCGGTGCGCAGGTCGCGGACGGCGCCCTCGCGCAGCGGGAGCACGCAGCCGTAGCAGATGCCCATCCGGCAGCCGCTCGGCATGAGGACGCCGGCGTCCTCGGCGGCGTCGAGGATCGGGGTGGCGCCGTCGGCCTCGACCGTGGTGCCGGTCCGGGCGAAGGACACGGTGCCGCCCTCGCCGGTGACCAGCACGGTCGGCCGGAAGCGCTCGGTGTGCAGCCGGTCGGCCAGGCCGGCCGCGGCCCAGTGCTCCTCCAGCGCCTCGAGCAGGCCGACCGGACCGCAGGCCCAGGCCGTCCGCTCGGCGAGGTCGGGCACGTGCGCCGCGATGCCGGCGGCGTCGAGCACCCCGTCGCGGTCGGTGTGCCGCTCCACCAGGCGCAGCGCGCCGTCGGCGGCGAGCCGGCGCAGCTCGGCGCCGAAGATCACGTCGTCGGCAGTCGGGGCGGAGTGGACGACGACGACGTCGCACGCGCCGGCCGGCAGGTTGCGCAGGATGCCCATGACCGGCGTGATCCCCGACCCGGCGGTCACGAAGAGCACCTTGGCCGGCGGCTGGGGCGGCAGGCAGAACTCCCCCGTCGCCTGGTCCAGCTGGACGATCGTGCCCGGGCGGGCCCGGTGCACCAGGTGGTTGCTCACCTTGCCGTCGGGGATGGCCTTGACCGTGATGCTGATGCAGCCGTCGGTGCGGGTCAGGTCGGAGGTGAGCGAGTAGGCCCGCCACTGGCGGACGCCGTCGACGTCGATGCCGATGCGCACGTACTGCCCGGGCGTGTGCGGCCGCCAGCCGCGACCCGGGCGGATGACCACGGTCGCCGCGTCGCGGGTCTCGGGCCGGACGGCCTCGATGCGGCCGCGCAGCGCGGCGCCGGCGCGCAGCGGGTCGATCAGGTCGAGGTAGTCGCCGGGCAGCAGCGGGGTGGTCACCAGCTCGGCGAGCTTGAGCACCCGGTCGCGCAGTGCGACGCGCGGCCGGACCGTGGCGGGGCGCGGGGCGGTCGACGTCATGCCCTGAGGTTTGTCCAGCGCAGCGCACAAGTACCTGTGCCCTCGACGTGAATCGGGCGATAGGTTCTGTTCCCCGCGAACAAACAGGAGGGCCGGTGGCCGCAGACCCGACCGCGATCCCCGCGCCGGTGGCGGCGGCCATGCGCGCCGAGCTGCCCGCCGTGGCCGAGGCGACCGTCGCCGAGATCATCGTCCAGGTGCCCAGTTACGTCGACGCGTTCTCCGGCGACATGGGCCGGGTCATCGGCAACGCCGTCGAGCTGGCGCTGGCCGGGTTCCTCGAGCTGGCCACGGCGAGCGCCGCCGACCCCGCCCAGCCGATCCGGCCGGCGCTGGAGGGTGCGTACGCGCTGGGGCGGGGCGAGGCGCGCAGCGGGCGCTCCATGGACGCGCTGCTGGCCGCCTACCGGGTGGGCGCGCGGGTGTCGTGGCGGCTGATGAGCGCCAGCGCGGTGCGGGCGGGCCTGGACGCCGAGCGGCTGGCCCGCTTCGCCGAGCTCGTCTTCGCCTACATCGACCAGCTCTCGGCCTCCAGCGTCGCGGGGCACAGCGACGAGCTGGCCACCTCCGGCCGGGTGCGCGAGCGCTACCTCGAGCGGCTGGCCGCCCGCCTGCTGGGCGGTGCCGACCCGCAGGAGCTGGCCGCGGTCGCCGAGCGGGCCGGGTGGGCGCCGCCACGGACGCTCACCGCCGTCGTCCTGCCGGAGGCCAAGGTGCACGGCGCGCTGGTCTCCCTCGACGGGCGGACGCTGCGCTCCGGCGAGGAGGTGCCCGACACGGAGGGGCTCCTGGTGCTGCTCGTCCCCGACGCCGAGGGGCGCTCGCGGCCGGCCCTGCTGCGCACCCTCGACGGGCGCGATGCCGTCGTCGGGCCGCCCCGGCCGTGGACGGCGGTGCACGAGTCGCACGCCCGGGTCCGGCGGGCGCTCGAGCTCGGGCTGGCCGCGGAGGGCACCGAGCCCGTGGACACCGAGGAGCGGCTGGCCGAGCTGGTCCTGCGGGCCGACGAGGGCGCGCTGGCCGACCTGCGCACCCAGGTGCTGCAGCCGCTGGCCGGCCTCGCCCCCGGCGCCCGGGAGAAGCTCACCGAGACGCTGCGCGCCTGGCTGCTGCACCACGGCCGGCGCGAGCGGGTGGCCGCGGAGCTCTTCGTCCACCCGCAGACGGTGCGCTACCGCATGGGACAGCTGCGCGAGATCTACGGCAGCCGGCTGGAGGACCCCGCGACGGTCCTCGCGCTCACCGTCGCGCTGGGCGCCTCCCCTCAGGCGGGCGGCGTGGTGACGAACCCCGCAGGCACGGCGGGCAGCACGCGCCCGACGTAGTCGCGCAGCGCGGCCTCGGTGCCGACGTCCCGCCCGGCGGCCTCGGACAGGAACCACCGGTGCTCGAGCAGCTCGTGGTAGATCTCGGCGTCGTCCAGCCGGCGGCGCAGGTCGGCCGGGACGGCGGCGAGCGCCGGCTCGTAGACCTCGGTGAGCCAGCGCGCCGCCGCCGCGGCCTCCGGGACGGGACGCCCCTCGACGTGCTGCAGCCAGGCCCGGTAGACGGCGATGTCGGCCAGGAGCCGGCGCGCCTGGTTCTCCTGCACGTGCAGCCCGGTGCGCGCGAACAGCACCCGCCGGTGGTGGCCGGGCTCGGCGACGCGCGTGGTGAGCCGCAGCCGGCTGCCCCCGCCCGGCTCGTCGACCAGCTCCAGCTCGTCGACGTCGTAGTCGAGGGCGTGCAGCCGGCGGATCCGCTCGGTGACCCGGAAGCGCTGCTCGTCGCGGGCGATGACCTCCTCGCTGGTGAGGGTCGCCCAGAGCTGCTCGTAGCGGCCCACCAGGTCGGCCGCGGCCAGCGCCGGGTCGACGTCGGCGGCCAGCGACCCCCGGCGGCGCAGCTCGCCGAGCTCGTCGACGACCCGGCCGTAGGCCACCTCCAGGTCCGTGTCGCGCTGCCGCTGGGTGAGGACGTCGTGCACCTCCCCCTCCTCGGCGTCGACCAGGTACGCCGTCAGCCGGCCGGCGTCGGAGCGGAACAGCGTGTTGGACAGCGAGCAGTCACCCCACAGCACGCCGGCCAGGTGCAGCCGGACGAGCAGCTCGACCTGGGCGTTCATCACCCGCGCGGTCAGCTGGCCGCACCGGGGGTTGGCGAACAGCGTCAGGAAGGACGACGAGTAGTCGAGGAACCGGGTGACCAGCGCCGCCCCCGCGGGGGCCGGCCGGTCCACGACGACGCCGATCGCGGTCACCGCCGGGATGGCGAGCTCGGCGAGGTGCCGCAGGACCCGGTGCTCGCGCCGGGCGGGCTCCTCGGGCAGCTCCTTGAGCGCGAAGACCTGGCCGGACTCCGCGACGAAGCGCACGACGTGCCGGGCACGCCCGCTCTGCGGGATCTCGACCAGCAGGTCGGCCGGCCACCGCGCCAGCGGCAGCTCCCACGGCAAAGCCAGCAGGGCCGTCGCAGCCTCCGCGGGGGGACTGAACACGAAGCGCATCGGCGCACCTCCTGCCGGGAGCGGCGACGGGGTGCTACCCGCCGAGGAGCCGACGCACGCAGCGCACCGGCATCCCGGCCGACCACCGCAGCAGCCGGACGCCCAGGTGCACCAGGTCGCCCCACTCGGGCGGCCGCGGCGCCGGCGGGGCGGGGCTCGGCGCGGGGGCGGACGCGGGCTCCGGTGCCGCCACGGGCTCCGGGGCGGCCGCGGGCTCGCGGGCGGGGGCCAGCACGTCCATCGCGGTGGTGCGCCGCCGGGGCGCGCGCAGCGACTCGAAGGACGGGATCGGCGGGGCCGCGGGGGCTTCGGCTGGATCTCCCGGCGGCGGTGTCGGCACGGTTCACGACCCTAGCCCGGCGCGCCGGGACCGGCGGCGACGGCCCGGGGGGACGGACGTGCCGGGCACGCTCCCGTCGATTCAGCGTCCGCTGTACAGTCCGCGCCATGATGCCCGTCGCGCACGCCGACGTCCTCGCCCGGTTCGGCCACGCCCTGTCCGACCCGACGCGGACCCGGCTGCTGCTGGCGCTGCGCGAACGACCCGGCTACCCCTCCGACCTGGCCGAGGAGCTCGGGGTCACCCGGCAGAACCTCTCGAACCACCTGGCCTGCCTGCGCGGCTGCGGCCTCGTCGTCGCCGTGCCCGAGGGGCGGCGCGCGCGCTACGAGCTCGCCGAGCCGCGCCTGGCGCACGCCCTCGACGACCTGCTCGGGGTCGTCCTCGCCGTCGATCCGAGCGCCTGCCCGTCCGCGGCGGCGGAGGACGGCTGCTGGTGACCGCGACGCCCGGGTCGCTGGCGAGCTCCGCGGCGCGGCGTGCGCTGCTGGCGCGGCGCATCCGCTGGTTGGTCGCGGCGACCATCACCTACAACGTGGTCGAGGCCGTCGTCGCGCTCGTCGCCGGCACGCAGGCGTCGTCGTCGGCGCTGATCGGCTTCGGGCTCGACTCGGTGGTCGAGGTGTCCTCGGCGCTGGCCGTCGCCTGGCAGTTCGCCGGCCGCGACCCCGAGGCGCGCGAGCGGGTCGCGCTCCGCGTCATCGCCGTCTCGTTCTTCGCCCTCGCGACCTTCGTCACCGTCGACGCCGTCCGGGCGCTGCTCGGGTCCGGGGAGGCGGAGCACTCCGCGGTCGGGCTGGTGCTGGCGGCGGTCAGCCTGGCGGTCATGCCCGTGCTCTCCACCGCCCAGCGACGGGCCGGCCGCGAGCTCGGTTCGGCCTCGGCGGTCGCCGACTCCACGCAGACCCTGCTGTGCGCCTACCTTTCGGCGGTGCTGCTCGCCGGCCTGGCGCTCAACAGCCTGTTCGGGTGGGCGTGGGCCGACCCGGTCGCCGCCCTCGTCATCGCCGCCGTCGCGGTCAGGGAGGGGCGCGCGGCCTGGCGCGGCGACGCCTGCTGCTCCCCCGCCGCGGCCCTGGCCGGGCCCGCGCACGACGACGGCCCCGGCTGCGACTGCTGCCGCGGGGAGGTCGGCCGGTGAGCGCCGGGCACGCGCACGGCCACCGGCCCGGCGGGACGGCCGACCACCGGCGGCGGCTGGCGGTGGTGCTCGGCCTCACCGCGACCGTGCTGGTGGTGGAGCTCGTCGGCGCGCTGCTCACCGGCAGCCTCGCGCTGCTCGCCGACGCCGGGCACGTGCTCACCGACGTCGCCGGGCTGGCGATCGCCCTGGTCGCGGCCACCCTGGCGCTCCGCCCGGCGACGGCCCGGCGGACCTGGGGCTATCGCCGGGCGGAGGTGCTGGGCGCCACCCTGCAGGCCGCCGTCCTGCTCGCCGTCGGGGTCTACGTGTTCGTCGAGGGCGTCCGCCGCCTCGCCGATCCCCCGGAGATCGCCGCCGCGGGCGTGCTGGTCTTCGGCGCGGTGGGCCTGGCCGCCAACGTCGTCGCGCTCGTCGTGCTGACCCGCGGCGGTCGCAGCTCCGACGTGAACCTGCGCGCGGCGTTCCTCGAGGTGCTCGCCGACGCGTTCGGCTCGGTCGCGGTGCTGGTCTCGGCGGGCGTCATCGCGCTCACCGGGTGGCAGCAGGCCGACGCCGTGGCGTCGCTGCTCATCGCCGTCCTCATCGTGCCGCGCACCCTGTCGCTGCTCCGGGAGACCGTCTCGGTCCTGCTGGAGTCGACGCCGCCGGGCCTCGACCTCGACGAGGTGCGCCGGCGGCTGCTCGAGGTGCCGCACGTCGTCGAGGTGCACGACCTGCACGCCTCGCAGATCACCAGCGGCCTGCCGGTGCTGTCCGCGCACGTCGTGGTGGAGGACTCCTGCTTCCACGACGGCCACGCACCCCAGATCCTCGACCGGCTGCAGGCCTCGCTCGCCGGTGACTTCGCCGTCAGCGTCGAGCACTCCACCTTCCAGCTGGAGTCGCCGGCGCACGCGTCCCACGAGCTGACCGCGCACGACTGACCCGCCCCCGGGCGGGGGCGGTCAGCCCCGGTAGTTCACGTGCACGTGGTCCATGTGGTTGGCCGTGGCGCCGCCGCGGTCCTCCATCGTCGACCACGAGCCGCCCGGCGACTGCAGGATCCGCTGCTGCCAGATGATGTAGTCGACGCCGAGCTCGTCCCAGTGCGCGATGTGGTAGTCGACGATCGCGTCGCCGAGCGCGGCGTCGGTCATCACCATGTAGTCCAGCGCGAGCCCGGAGGGGTGGCCGCCCGGGTCGGCCGCGCTGGCCCGGGTGCCGCCCAGGGTGATCGAGCCCGCGCCCGGCACGTTGGCCACCACGGCGTCGGCGGCGCGCTGGACGACGGCCTTGTGCGCCCCGGCGGTGTTCCTGATGACGGCGACGCCGGACGGCGCGGCGGTGCTGGAGGAGACCGCACCGCCCTCCTCCTCGGCGGCGGCGGCCTCGGTGGCGGCAGCGGCGGCGGCCGCCTCGGCGGCGGCCTGGGCGGCGGCCGCGGCCTGCGCGGCGGCGGCGGCCTCGGCGGCCTGCCGGTCGAGCACGGCCTGGTCGGCGGCGGCCTGGGCCTGCGCGGCGGCGGTCTGCGCGGCCTCGCGGGTGGACCGGCTGGCGGCCAGGTCCTCCAGCGGCGCGAGGTCCACCTCGCGCGCCTCGAGCGGCCCCGACTGCGCGGTCAGCCCGAGGGCCTGGGCGACGGCGACGGACTCGCTGGAGCCTGCCTCGGCCTGGGCCGCCGGGTCGGCACCGAAGAGCACGTTGACGAGGACGGCGCCGGCGGCGGCCACGCCGAGGTAGATGCCCGGTCGGCGCGCCGGGACGGGCACACGGCGGCGGGGGCGGGCGGTGCGACGCCCGGCGGCGCGGCCGGACGAGGTGGTGCGGGGATCCATGGGGGGAACTGCTCCGAGAGGTGTGCGGGCGCAGGCCGCCCGGACGGGGCGGGGCTGCGGCGGGTGGGCCCGGGACGCGGCGTCGGGCGACGGCCGCGCGGGTGCGGTCGCGGGGTGGTCAGCTGCGCGGGCGCACCCGGGTCCGGCGGGACCGGGCGGAGCAGATCCGTGCGGTGGTGCTGGGGCACGCCATCGGGGCGGCTCTCCGTTCTTCCGACGGCCGCCTACCGAGTTAGCTGACGGGTTCGGGCGGGAAGCAGCCCTACCGACCCCGGCCCTCGACGGGCCGCGGGTGCGGATTCACCCCAGTACTGCGGTGGGTCCCCGGCTCGCCCCGGAGGGCGACTCGGCGGCGCTCGCCCGGTCTCCCCTGCTGGGGATGTGACGGCCGGGACGGGCGGGAGCCACGGTAGCCACGTTATGCAGCCGTGACAATCCGCGGCGTCGGAAACCGTCAGGTCGCGCCGATCGGTGTGAGCGATGTTACCGACCATTCCGGTCGGTTCACCTACCGACTTGGTCGGGGCGGTCCGTACGGTCGTCCCCGTGGCACGACCGTTCCGTCAGCGGATCGACGAGGGCATCGTCGATCGCGCGGCCGCGCTGTTCGCCCGCACCGGCTTCGCGAAGACCTCCGTCCAGGCGGTCGCCGATGCCGTCGGGCTGTCCAAAGCGGGGCTGCTGCACCACTTCCCCAGCAAGGACTCGCTGCAGGAGGCGGTGCTCGCCCAGGCCGCCGCCCTCGGCCGGCGGGTGCTGGACCAGGTGGGCGACCTGCCGGACGGTCCCGCGCGGGACCGCCGGGCGGTCGAGGTCGTCGTCGACGTCGCCCTCGCCCACCCCGGTCTGGTCGCCCTGCTGCTGGCGCCGCTGACCAACCGCGAGGCGGACACCGCCGTCCCCGAGCTCGACGCCGTGGGCGCCATGGCCCTGCAGGTCTTCGGCATCGACCCCGAGGAGCCGGTGTCGGGACGGGTGGTGCGCGTCGTCGGCGCGCTCACCGCGCTGGCCGTGCTCACCCTCGCCGCGCACCGCGAGAACCGGACCACCGAGTGGCGGCCGCACATCGTCGCCACCTGCTTCGACGCGCTCGGCCACCGCCGCCCCGGTGCCGCTCTCCCCGACCCCGACCAGGTGGAGGCCTGATCCGCATGGCTGTTCTGTTGTCCCGACTCGGGGCGTTCTCGCACCGCCACCGGGTGGGGGTGGTCCTCGTCTGGCTGGCCGTCCTGGTGGCCGGCGGCGTCGGCGCCGCGACCCTGGCCGGGGAGACGACGAGCCAGTTCTCCATCCCGGGGCAGGAGTCCACGACGGCGCTGGAGCGCATCGACGAGGAGTTCGGCGGCCTCGGCGGCGGGGCCACGGCCCGGGTCGTCGTCGCGGCACCGGACGGCGCGACGCTGACCACGCCCGAGGGCGCCACCGCCGTCGGCGAGCTCGTCGCCACCCTGGGCGAGCTGCCCGGCGTGACGTCGGCGACCGACCCGCTCGACCCGGCCGCGCCCGGCGTCAACGCCGACCAGGACACCGCCTACAGCACCGTCACCTACGACGCGGCGCCGGGCGAGGTCACCCCCGCCGAGCAGGAGGCGCTGCTCGACGCCGTCGCCGACGCCCGCTCCTCCGGGTACACCGTCGAGGTCTCCGGCGAGGCGGTGCAGGAGGTGCCGCACGTCGGCGGCCCGGCCGAGGCGATCGGCGTCGTCATCGCCCTGGTGGTCCTGGCCGTCACCTACGGCTCGCTGCTCGTCGCCGGCATGAACCTGCTGACCGCCGCGATCGGCGTCGGCATCGGCGTCATGGGCATCACCATCGCCACCGGGTTCACCGACCTGTCGTCGACCACCCCGATCCTGGCCGCGATGCTCGGCCTCGCGGTCGGCATCGACTACGCGCTGTTCATCGTCACCCGGCACCGGCAGGAGCTGCGGCACGGCGCCGACGTGGGCACCGCGATCGCCACCGCCGTCGGCACGGCCGGCTCGGCGGTCGTCACCGCGGGCCTGACCGTCGTCATCGCGCTGGCCGGCCTGTTCGTCGTCGGCATCCCGTTCCTGACCCAGATGGGCCTCGCGGCGGCGGCGACCATCGTCGTCGCCGTCCTGGTGGCACTGACCCTCGTGCCCGCGGTGCTCGGCTTCCTCGGCCTCAGGGCGCTGCCGAAGAAGCAGCGCGCCGCCGTGGGCGAGGGCCCGGCGACCGGCCGCGGCTTCCTGGCCGGTTGGGCCGCCACGGTCACCCGGCGCCGCGTGGTCTCGCTGCTGCTCACGGTGGCGGCCCTCGGGGTCGTCTCGATCCCGTTCTTCTCGCTGCAGACCACGCTGGTGCAGACGCCGGCCGAGGGCAGCACCCAGGCCCGGGCGGCCGAGCTGCTCGCCGACGGCTTCGGCGAGGGCTTCAGCAGCCCGCTCACCGTCCTGTTCGAGGGCGACGGCGCCGCCGGGACGGCCGCCGGGCTCAGCGGCGCGATCGGCGGGCTGGACGACGTCACGCTGGTCACCCAGCCCGTCCCGAACGCCGACGGCACCGCCGCTCTGCTCACCGTCATCCCGACCTCCGGCCCGACCGACCCGGAGACCGAGCAGCTGGTGGCCGACCTGCGCGAGCTGCTCGCCGGCACCGACGGGGTGCAGGCGTCGGTCACCGGTCAGACGGCAGTGAGCGTCGACGTCGCGCAGGCCCTCGACGACGCGCTGCCGGTGTACCTGGCCCTGGTCGTCGGCCTGGCCCTGGTGCTCCTCGTGCTGGTCTTCCGGTCGCTTCTGGTGCCCCTGGTCGGCGTGCTCGGCTTCCTGCTCACCGTGGGCGCGGCGCTGGGCGCCACCGTCGCGGTGTTCCAGTGGGGGTGGCTGGCCGACGCGGTGAACCTGGACTCGGCCGGTCCGCTGATCAGCCTCACGCCGATCCTGGTCATCGGGATCCTGTTCGGCCTCGCGATGGACTACCAGATCTTCCTGGTGTCGCGGATGCACGAGGCGCACAGCCACGGCATCGCGCCGCGGGAGGCGATCCGCACCGGCTTCCGCCAGGCGGCGCCGGTCGTGGTCGCGGCCGCGCTGATCATGTTCTCGGTCTTCGCCGGCTTCGTGCCGGCCGGCGAGCCGACGGTCAAGTCGATCGCGTTCGCCCTGGCCATGGGCATCCTGTTCGACGCCTTCGTCGTCCGCATGGTGCTGGTGCCGGCCGCGCTGGCGCTGCTCGGCGGTGCCGCCTGGTGGCTGCCCCGCTGGCTGCGCTGGCTGCCGGTGCTCGACGTCGAGGGCGCGGCGCTGGAGAAGGCGTCGCACCGGCCGGCCGAACCGGCGGAGCCGGTGGTCGCCGGTCGCTGACCGGCCCGACCGTCACGCGGCCCGTCTCCCCTGCGGGAGGCGGGCCGCGCGCCGTCAGTCGTCGTCCTCCTCGCCCTCGTCGTCGCCGGACTCCTCGTCCACCTGCTCCTGGCCGCCGCCGTCGTCACCGGACTCGCCGCCGCAGGCGGCGACGGTGAAGGCGGAGGCGGCGACGGCCATCCCGGCCACGGCGGTGCGCCAGCGGGCGCGTCGGATCGTCATGGGGTGCCGGTGCCCGGCGGCGGCCGGTCGCACACGCCCTAGGAGGCGGCCGGTGGGGCGACCAGCTGCAGGCCCGGTGGCGGCAGGCTCGTGGCCAGCGTGGCGACCGCCTCGTTGACCTGCTGGTTCATCCGCCGCAGACCGGCGAGCGCGGTGTCCCGCCGGCGTTCCAGCTCGGCGACCTCCGCCGCCAGGGCCGCGAGGCGTTCGGCCGCCTGGGCCTCGGCCGCCTCGCGCTGCCGGCGGGAGGTGTCCTCGAGCCGCCGAAGGCGCGCGACGGCCTCGGCATCGTCCCGCGCACGGCGCTCGGCCGCCTGCTCGTCCAGCCGCGCGCGCTCGCGGGCCGACTCGGTGTCCAGCCGGTGCCGCTCGTCGCCCGCCCGCTCCAGCAGCTCGGCGACCTCCGCGAGGGCCCGCTGGCGCGCGGCGGCCGCCTCGGCGCGGTCGGCCTCGGTCTCCCGGCGCACCCGGGCGGCGTCCGCGGCGGCCAGCTCGGTCACCTCCCGGGCCCGCTGCTTCCACGCCTCCGCCTCCTCCGCGGCGGTCGCGGTGATCTCGGCGGCCTCGTCGGCGGCGAGCTGGAGCATGGTGCCGATCCGCTCCGAGACGCGGGCGAGCTGCTGCGCGCCGGGTGAGTGCACCAGCCGCTGGCGGGCCAGCTGCAGCTCGGCGTAGCACCGGCCGAAGCGCTGCAGCAGGTCGTCGGTCTCCCGGCGGGCGCTGAGCAGGCCGGCCTCGGCCCAGCCGACGTAGTTGTCGACCTGGAGCCGCTCGTAGCCCAGCAGCCGCCGCCGGAAGACCGGCCGGGCGGTGAGGATCTCGTCGATGTCGCCGGTGAGGTTCGGGCGCCGCACGGGGAGGGCGGCGACCGCGGCGGCGGGCTCCTCCCCCACCTCCGGCGCGTCCTCCCGCACGACGTCGAGCTGATCGGTCACGGCGATCGCCTCCTCGCTCCGGCTGGGCCCGTGGGGTCGGGGGTGGGCCTGGCTGCCGGGTCCTCGAGCTGTCGTGCCCCGGACCATCCCGTACCGCAAGCCGATGGAGGAGCGGTTCCGGCGTCACGGGTGCCGGCACGCCCTCTCGCAGCGTGTCGCGTGCCGGTCACGCCACCGAGGGTGACCGGCCCCGCGCTCAGCCGGCGTCGGCCCAGGACCGGACGACGGCGACGTCGAGCGGGAAGTCGAGCGGGAAGCCGCCGAACAGCAGCCGGCCGGCGGTCGCCGCGGCCGCGCGCACCTCGCGGGCGACCTCGTCGGCCAGCTGCGCCGGGGTGTGGACGACGACCTCGTCGTGGAGGAAGAACGCCAGGTGCGGCCGCTCCACCAGGTCGCCGTCGCCCAGCCGCCACAGCCGGTTGCGCAGGTCGGCGAGCCAGCACAGCGCCCACTCGGCCCCGGTGCCCTGGACGACGAAGTTGCGGGTGAACCGTCCCCAGGCCCGCCGCCGGCGGTCGCGGTCGGGCCGCGCGCCGCCCTCGTCGGGGGGCTCGCCGAGGTCCACGGGGCGCTCGGCCCACTCCCCGGTCGGCTGCGGCGACCCGCGGCCGAGCAGGGTGGCGACCACCTCGCCGCGCTCGCCGGCGCGGGCGGCGCCCTCGACCAGCCCGACGGCGCGCGGGTAGCGGCGGGCGAGGCGGGGCATCATGCGGCCGCTCTCGCCGCGGGTGCCGCCGTAGATCGCGCCGAGGACGCCGACCTTCGCCTCGGCCCGGGTCGCGACCACGCCGGCGTCGACCATGCCCTGGTACAGGTCGGCCGAACGGGCCGCCTCGGCCAGCGCGGTGTCCCCGCTCATGCCCGCGAGAACCCGCGGTTCGAGCTGGGCGACGTCGGCGACCACGAGCCGCCAGCCGTCGTCGGCGACCGCGGCGGCGCGCACCTGGGTGGGCACCGACAGCGCTCCCCCGCCGTTCGACGCCCACCGCCCGGTGACCACCCCGCCCGGCACGAACACCGACCGGAAGCGTCCGTCACGCACCCAGGTCTCCAGCCAGGACCAGCCGTTGGCGGCGAGCAGGCGGGCCAGCTTCTTGTACTCCAGCAGCGCCGGCACGGCCGGGTGGTCGAGCTGCTCGAGGGTCCACGAGCGGGTGTCCTCCACCGGCAGACCGGCGACCCGGAGCGCGGTGAGCAGCTCGCCCGGCGAGTCCGGGTTCAGCGCCGGCGCACCGAGGGCGGCGCGGACCTCCGCGAGCAGCCGCTCGAGCACCGCCGGCCGCTGCCCCGCGCGCGGCCGCGGGCCGAGCAGCTCGGTGAGCAGCCGGTCGTGCACGTCGGGCCGCCACGGCAGCCCGGTGTGCGTCATCTCCGCGGCCACCAGCGCCCCGGACGACTCGGCGGCGAGCAGCAGGCCGAGCCGGCCGGGATCGCGCGACGCGGCCAGCGCGGCCTGCTGGGCGGCGTGCTCGGCGACCGGGTCGAGCCGGTCGGCCGGGTCGTCCAGGGGGAACAGGCCCGGCTCGCCCGGGGTCGCCGGCGCCAGCGCCTCCCAGCCGGCGGACTCCGGCGTGGTCAGCAGCGCCTGGTCGACCAGGGGCGAGCGCCGCAGCACCGCGTGCGAGAGCCGCAGGTCGGTGCAGCGCTCCACCCGGACGCCCGCCTCCAGCAGCGCGGGGTACCAGCGGGTCGTGTCGTCCCAGACCCAGCGGACCGGTGACGCCTCCTGGTCGCGCACCCAGCCGGCCAGCGCGCCGGCCGGCAGCCGGGTGGCCTCCGCCGCCGGGTGGTCGTCGGTCCACTCGCGCGCCTCCGCGCCGTCGGCCTCGCCGAGCCGCCGGAGGAGGATGCGCCGCACCGCCGCAGTGTCGCCGACGGCGCCGACCCCCGGCGCGGGGCGGGGCCCGGGGGGGGGGGGGGGGGGGGGGGGGGGGGGGGCGGGGGGGGGGGGGGGGGGGGGGGGGGGGGGGGGGGGGGGGGGGGGGGGGGGGGGGGGGCGGGGGGCGC
>NZ_JBJGYZ010000011.1:0-148863 GCF_054050275.1 Geodermatophilus sp. SYSU D00691 | reverse complement strand
GGGTGGGGCGATCAAGTCGAGCTGGTACGGCGACTGCCTGCCCTCGCGGGACTTCCCGATGCTGGTCGACCTGTACCTGCAGGGCCGCTTCCCGCTCGACGACTTCGTCACCGAGACCATCGCGCTCAAGGACGTCGAGGCCGCGTTCGAGAAGATGCACTCCGGCGAGGTCCTGCGCTCGGTCGTGGTGTTCTGACGATGGCCGCGCGCATCGAGAAGGCCGTCGTCAGCGGGGTGTTCAGCCTCGACGGGCAGGACTTCGACGTCGACAACAACGTCTGGCTGGTCGGGGACGACGACGAGGTGCTCGTCATCGACGCCCCGCACGACGCCGCACCGATCGTCGAGGCCGTCGGCGGGCGGACGGTGACCGCGATCGTGCTCACCCACGGGCACAACGACCACATCACCGCCGCCCCGGCGCTGCGCGAGGCCACCGGCGCCCCGATCTGGTTCCACCCCGCCGACCGGATGCTCTGGGACATGGTCCACGCCGGCGTGGAGCCCGACGAGGCGCTCGGCGAGGGGACGGCGTTCCGGGTGGCCGGCACCACGCTGACGGCGCTGCACACCCCCGGCCACTCGCCCGGCAGCACCTGCCTGCACGCGCCCGACCTCACCGCCGTCTTCACCGGCGACACGCTGTTCCACGGCGGCCCCGGCGCGACCGGGCGCAGTTTCAGCGACCACCCCACGATCCTCAACTCGATCCGGGCCAAGCTGCTGACGCTGCACGGCGACACCGCCGTCCACACCGGGCACGGCGACGACACGACGATCACCGCCGAGCTGCGCACCGTCGGCTGATGTCCCGTCGAGCGACATGCACGTCAGTGGCCCTCACCCGAGCCGCGAGAGGGCCACTGGCGTGCAGCCGTCACCCGCCGGGCAGCACCCGCTGAGCCGGGTCACCGCCCTTCCGCGTCCGGGACCCCTTCCTCGGCCTCCTGCGCTCCCGGCGCCTCACCGCCCATGCGTTCGAGCCGCTGGCGGATCGCCGCGAGGTTGAGCGCGACGTCCTCGAGCGCCTCGACGGCGCGCGTCGCGAGCGCGAACGTGAGGTTCTCGCGCTGCTCCTGGGCGCTGGGCTCCCGGTGACGCTCTCGCGTGGAGGACTCGAGCGGGCGGCGGGTCACCTCCGCCCACGGCTCCTCACCGCTGCGCGGATCGTCGCCCCGCAACTCGCCGAACAACTCGCGCAGCATGCGGTGCGCCAGTTCGAGGAAGTCGTTCGGTTCGGGCCGGTCGGTCGCCATCGGTTTCTCCTCCCACCAGATGACCGGGGAACAACGCGCTCGCCGGTGCCGCGGTTCCCGGAACCGACAGGTCGGGTGCTCCCCGACACGTGCACCGATCCGCTCGGACACGCCAGCACAGTGGTCACGGTCACCTCACGGGGCACGGGCACCGTCGGGGGCGCCGGTACGGTAGGGGTGTGCCTCGCGGTGATGGACGGCTGACGCACGACCTCGATCCCCAGTCCCCCGGTCCCCAGGACGCCTGCGGCGTCTTCGGGGTCTGGGCGCCGGGGGAGGAGGTCGCCAAGCTGACCTACTTCGGTCTGTACGCCCTCCAGCACCGCGGTCAGGAGGCGGCGGGCATCGCGGTGTCCGACGGCTCCTCGGTCGTCGTCTACAAGGACCTCGGGCTGGTCAGCCAGGTCTTCGACGAGCCGACCCTGGGCAGCCTGAAGGGGCACATCGCCGTCGGCCACACCCGGTACTCGACCACCGGCGCCTCCACCTGGGAGAACGCGCAGCCGACCTTCCGGACGACGGAGGCCGGCACCGGTCTGGCGCTGTGCCACAACGGCAACCTGGTGAACACCGCGGAGCTGGCCGTGCAGGCCGCGGACGCCGGCGTGGCCGGCGTGTTCAGCGCCACCACCGACTCCGACCTGGTCACCTCGCTGATCGCCGCGCACCCCGACCTGTCGGTCGAGGAGGCGGCCATGCGCGTGCTGCCGCAGCTGCGCGGCGCGTTCAGCCTCACCTTCATGGACGAGGACACCCTGTACGCCGCCCGCGACCCGCAGGGCGTCCGTCCGCTGGTGCTCGGCCGGCTGGAGCGGGGCTGGGTGGTGGCCAGCGAGACGGCCGCGCTCGACATCGTGGGTGCCTCGGTGGTCCGCGAGGTGGAGCCCGGCGAGCTCATCGCCGTCGACGAGAACGGCCTGCGCAGCCAGCACTTCGCCGCGGCCGAGCCCAAGGGCTGCGTCTTCGAGTACGTGTACCTGGCCCGGCCGGACACCACCATCGGCGGCCGTGGCGTGCACGCCGCCCGGGTGGAGATCGGCCGGCGGCTGGCCAAGGAGCACCCGGCCGACGCCGACCTGGTCATCCCGGTGCCCGAGTCAGGGACACCGGCCGCGGTCGGCTACGCCGAGGCCAGCGGCATCCCGTACGGGCTCGGCCTGGTCAAGAACTCCTACGTCGGCCGCACGTTCATCCAGCCGTCGCAGACCATCCGGCAGCTGGGCATCCGGCTCAAGCTCAACCCGCTGCGCGACGTCATCCGCGGCAAGCGGCTGGTCGTCGTCGACGACTCGATCGTGCGCGGCAACACCCAGCGCGCGCTGATCCGCATGCTGCGCGAGGCGGGCGCCGTCGAGGTGCACGTCCGCATCTCCTCGCCGCCGGTCAAGTGGCCCTGCTTCTACGGCATCGACTTCGCCAGCCGGGCCGAGCTGATCGCCAACGGGCTCGACGTCGACGGCGTCCGGGCGTCGATCAACGCCGACTCGCTGGGCTACGTCTCCGAGCAGGGCCTCGTCGCCGCCACCGAGCAGCCGGCCAGCCGGCTCTGCACCGCCTGCTTCTCCGGCCGCTACCCGATCTCGCTGGGCGACAGCGGGGTCCTGGGCAAGCACGTGCTCGAGGGCCGCGGCCAGCTGCCGCTGCCCCTCGACGAGCGCCGGTCGGTCACCGGCTGGACCGGCCTGCAGGCCGGCAGCGCCACGGTGCCGGGCGGCGCCGAGGACGCCCTCAGCCGTCCATGACCGAGTTCACCTACGCGGCCTCCGGCGTCGACATCGACGCCGGAGAGCGGGCCGTGACGCTGATGCGCGCGGCGGTGGAGAAGACCAACCGGCCCGAGGTCGTGGGCGGGCTCGGCGGCTTCGCCGGCCTGTTCGCGCTCGACACGCAGAAGTACCGCGCACCGCTGCTGGCGTCGTCCACCGACGGCGTGGGCACGAAGATCGCGCTCGCCCGGCAGCTGGACCGGCACGACACGGTCGGCATCGACCTGGTCGCGATGGTCGTCGACGACCTCGTCGCCTGCGGCGCCGAGCCGCTGTTCCTGCAGGACTACGTCGCCTGCGGCCGCGTGGTCCCGGAGAGGATCGCGGCGATCGTCACCGGCATCGCCGCGGGCTGCACGCAGGCGGGGGCGGCGCTGGTGGGCGGCGAGACCGCCGAGCACGGCGACCTCATGGCCGCCGACGACTACGACCTCGCGGCGACCGCGGTGGGTGTGGTCGAGGCCGACGGCGTGCTCGGCCCCGAGCGGGTGCGCGAGGGCGACGCCGTCGTCGCGATGGCGTCGAGCGGCTTCCACTCCAACGGCTACTCGCTGGTGCGCAAGGTCGTCGCCACCGCCGGCCTGGACCTCGCCGCGACGCACGGCCTGGACCGCCCGCTCGGCGACGTGCTGCTCGAGCCGACCCGCATCTACGCCCGTGACTGCCTGGCGCTGGTCGAGGAGCTCGGCGTCGAGGGCGTGCACGCCTTCGCGCACATCACCGGTGGCGGGCTGGCCGGCAACACCGCCCGCGTCGTCCCCGCGGGGCTGGCGGCCGTGCTCGACCGCGGCACGTGGGCGCTGCCGCCGGCCGTGCGCCTGCTGGAGGAGCACGGCGTGCCGCGGGCGGAGTCGGAGCGCGCGTTCAACTGCGGCGTCGGCATGGTCGCCGTCGTCCGCGCCGCCGACGGCGACCGCGCCGTGACCTCGCTCACCGGTCGCGGCGTGCCGGCCTGGGTCGCCGGCGCCGTCGAGCGCCGCGACGAGGCCACCCACCTGGTCGGCAGCTACCGCTAGCGACCCCACACGACGACACCGCGCACCCCGGAGGGCGGCGGTGTCGTGGTGGTCACGCGGCGCAGACGCCGACGATCAGCGGCTGGCCGCCCAGTCGTCGTCCTCGTCGTCCTCGGTGGCCCAACGGTCGGCGTACTCGTCGTCGTCCTCGTCGTCGTCGGTCGTGGCCCGGTGCGCCGGGTACGTCGACGGCTGACCTGCGAGCTCTCGCTGGAGAGCGGAGAGGTCGGTGTTCGGTGAGCTGTACTTGAGCTCACGGGCCACGCGTGTCTGCTTGGCCTTCGCTCGGCCGCGCCCCATCGGCTCGACCCCCTCGTTACGGAGTACGGGAGCCCAGCCAGCGGCTGGAACGGCCCGCTTGGCGACCCCGACTGAGTGACTGTGTCTGGACCGAGCTTACGACACGGATGCGTCGGGAGCACGGGTCCTCCCCCTCGGACGGAGGAAGAGGCGATGGACCTCACTCGGCGGACGTCCGCGGCCCGGTGTGGTCGGATGGACGGCGTGACGACGGAGGACTCCCGAACCGCGGACCGGCGGCGCTCCACCACCCGTGCCCTCGCCGCGGTCGGTGCGGCCTGGGGCGCGTCGCTGCTGGTCCGGCCAGGAACCGTGGTCGACGCCGTGGCGCCGGAGTTCCCCGCCTCGCGACGGTGGGTGGTGCGCGCCCTGGGCGCGCGGTTGGTGCTGCAGCACGTCGCGGTGCTGGCGGCGCCCACCCGTGGCACGGTCCGGGCCGCCGCCGCCGTCGAGGCCGTGCACGCGGCGAGCATGCTCGCCTTCGTGCGCTCCCCGCGCTACGGCCGGGCCGCCGCGCTCAGCGCCGGGCTGGCGGCGCTCTACGCGGCGGCGGCGCCGGCCGTCGCCCCTCGCGCCTAGGGCAGCCGGATCGTCGCCAGGCGGCCCACCGAGCGCATCCGCTCCTCGGCCAGCCGGTCGGCGGCGACGGCGGGGGACACGCCCTGCTCGTCGGCGGTCCGGAAGACCCGGAGGGCGACGTCGAAGATGCCGCTGGCCTTGGCCTGGGCCCGGGCGAACGAGAAGCCGTGGCGCTCGTCCTCCACCTGGATGACGCCGCCGGCGTTCACCAGGTAGTCGGGGGCGTAGAGGATCCCGCGCTCGACCAGCCGGTCGGCGATCCCCGGCGTGGCCAGCTGGTTGTTGGCGCCGCCGCAGACGATCTGCGCGGGCAGCACGTCGACGGTCGCGTCGTCGAGGGCGCCGCCGAGGGCGTTGGGCGAGTAGACGTCGTGGGCGGTGCGCACCAGCGTCGCCGTGTCGGGGACCGACTTCACCTGCGGGAACCGCGCCTGCACCCGCTCCACCGCGGCCGGGTCGACGTCGGTGACGAGGACGTCGGCGCCGTCCTCGACCAGGTGGCCCACCAGGTGGGAGCCGACCTTGCCGGCACCGGCCACGGCGACGGTGCGCCCGGCCAGCGAGGGGTCGCCCCAGCGGTGCTGCGCGGCGGCGCGCATGCCGAGGTAGACGCCGTACGCGGTGAGCACCGACGAGTCGCCGCAGCCGCCGTAGGCCTCCGAGCGGCCGTGCGCGAACCGGGTCTCGCGGGCCACCACGTCGAGGTCGGCGTTGTAGGTGCCGACGTCGCAGGCGGTCAGGTAGCGCCCGCCGAGCGCCTCGACGAACCGGCCGTACGCCCGCAGCAGCGCCTCGGTCTTGTCGGTGCGCGGATCGCCGATGATGACGGCCTTGCCGCCGCCGAGGTCGAGGCCGGCGAGGCTGTTCTTGTAGGCCATCGCCGTCGACAGCGCGAGGACGTCGGCGAGCGCCGCCTCCTCGCTCGGGTAGGGGTAGAAGCGCGTGCCGCCGAGCGCCGGACCGAGCGCCGTCGAGTAGACCGCGATGATCGCCCGCAGGCCCGAGGCGGGGTCGGAGCAGAACACGACCTGCTCGTGGCCTGAGCCGAGAACGTCCACGCACCGAGCGTAGAAGGACCGCCTGCCTCCCATCACTCGCAGGCTCGCGATGGGACCCTGCAGGGGGCCGCTCCGTCGCGGAAAGGGCATGATCTCCAGGCCGGGACGGCGGCGGAGGTGACGTCGGCCCGTGGATCGGAGGTAGGCACGATGGCCCGACGCAGGCGTCTGCTCGCGCTCACCCTGGCCGCACCGCTGGTGCTCGCCGCCTGCTCGGCCGACGGCGGTGGTGGCGACGGGGGTGGGGACGAGGGCGGCTCGAGCGACCTCGGCTTCGCCGTCATCACCCACGGCTCGGCCGGCGACGCCTTCTGGGACGTCGTCCAGAAGGGCGCCGAGCAGGCGGGGGAGGACCTCGGGGTCGGCGTCGACTACCAGAGCGACGGCGACCCGCAGCGCCAGTCCCAGCTCATCGACGCGGCGGTCAACCAGGACGTCGACGGCATCGTCGTCTCGATGGCCAACCCCGATGCGCTGCAGGACTCGATCGAGGCCGCCGTCGACGCCGGCATCCCGGTGGTCACGATCAACTCCGGCGGTGACCGCTCCGCCGAGTTCGGCGCGATCGGCCACGTCGGCCAGGACGAGACGATCGCCGGCCAGGGCGCCGGTCAGCGGCTGGCCGAGGACGGCGCGACCACGGTCCTCTGCGTCCTGCACGAGGCCGGCAACATCGGCCTGGAGCAGCGCTGCGACGGCGCCTCGCAGGGCCTCGGCTCGGAGGTCACCCCGCTGCAGGTGGACATCAACGACCTGCAGGGCGCGCAGTCCACGATCACCTCGGAGCTGCAGAGCAACCCCGACGTCGACGCCGTCCTCACGCTGAACTCCGCCGTGGCCGCCGTGGCCGTGGCCGCCATCGGCGACGCCGGGTCGCAGGCGTCGGTAGCCACCTTCGACCTCAACCAGGACGTCATCACCGGCATCCAGGACGGCACGATCTCCTTCGCCGTGGACCAGCAGCAGTACGAGCAGGGCTACCTGCCGATCGTGATGCTCAAGCTCTACGCGGAGAACCTGAACACCGTCGGCGGCGGGCAGCCGGTGCTCACCGGCCCGGGCATCGTGGACGCCGACAACGTCGACGCGATCGCCGACCTGGCCTCGGAGGGCACCCGCTGAGCACCTCGGCGGAGGCCCCCGCGGCGCAGCGGGCCGACGAGCGGCTGGCCGCCGTCGGCCCGCTGCGCAAGCTGCTGGTCAAGCCGGAGCTCGGCGCGCTGATCGGCGCCGTGCTGGTCTTCACCTTCTTCGCCGCGCAGTCGTCGGTGTTCCGCTCGGTGGCCGGGGTGGCCAACTGGCTGGACCCCGCGTCGACGCTCGGCATCATGGCCGTCGCGGTCGCGCTGCTGATGATCGGCGGCCACTTCGACCTCTCGGCCGGCGTCCTCACCGGCACGACGGCGCTGACGGTCGGCATCGTCGCGGTCGAGTTCGAGCAGAACATCTGGGTGGCCATCGCGGTCGCGCTGGTCGTGGCACTGGCGATCGGCTTCCTCAACGGCTGGCTGGTCACCCGCACCGGCCTGCCCAGCTTCATCATCACGCTGGGCAGCTTCCTGATGCTGCAGGGCCTGAACCTCGGCCTGACCAAGTTCTTCACCGGCACGGTCACCGCCTCGGGCATCGGCAGCGCCGCCGGCTACGGCTCGGCGGAGGCCGTCTTCGCCTCGCGGGTGACGTTCGTCGGCTCGGAGTTCCGCATCGCGATCCTGTGGTGGCTGGTCTTCACCGCGGTGGCCACCTGGGTGCTGCTGCGCACGCGGTTCGGCAACTGGGTGTTCGCCACCGGCGGCGACGAGGTCGCCGCGCGCAACGTCGGCGTCCCCGCCCGGCGGACGACCATCACGCTGTTCATGACGACGGCGTTCGCCGCCTGGTTCGTCGGGACGACGCTGGCCGTCCGGCTGACCTCGGTGCAGGCCAACACCGGCATCGGCAACGAGCTCATCTACATCGTGGCGGCGGTCATCGGCGGCTGCCTGCTCACCGGCGGCTTCGGCTCGGCGGTCGGCGCCTCGCTGGGTGCGCTGATCTTCGGCATGACCCAGCTGGGGATCGTCTACCTGCGCTGGGACGCCGACTGGTTCTACTTCTTCCTCGGCGCGATGCTGCTGCTCGCCGTCCTGGCCAACCGGCTGGTGCGCCGCTACGCCGAGGCGGCCCGGCGGTGACCGGCGGACCCCCGCTGGTCGAGCTGCGCGACGTCGGCAAGCGGTTCGGCAACGTGATCGCCCTCGACGGCATCACCACGAGCGTGCGGGCCGGCGAGGTGACCTGCGTGCTCGGCGACAACGGCGCGGGGAAGTCGACGCTGATCAAGATCCTGTCGGGCGTGCACCGGCCCGACTCGGGGGAGCTGCTGCTCGACGGGACGCCGGTGGAGTGGACGGCGCCGCGGGAGGCCCTCGACGCCGGCATCGCCACCGTCTACCAGGACCTGGCGATGATCCCGCTGATGGCGGTCTGGCGGAACTTCTTCCTCGGCCACGAGCCCACCCGCGGGTGGGGACCGTTCCGGCGGTTCGACTCGGCCGAGGCCCGCCGCGTGACCCGGCAGGCGCTGGGCGAGATGGGCATCGACATCCGCGACCCCGACCAGCCCGTGGGCACGCTCTCCGGCGGCGAGCGGCAGTCGGTGGCGATCGCCCGGGCGGTGCACTTCGGCGCGCGGGTGCTGATCCTCGACGAGCCTACGTCGGCCCTCGGCGTCCGGCAGGCCGGTGTCGTGCTGCGCTACATCGCCCAGGCCCGCGACCGCGGCGTCGGCGTCGTCTTCATCACCCACAACCCGCACCACGCGTTCCCGGTGGGCGACCGGTTCCTGCTGCTCGGCCGCGGCCGCAGCCTGGGCGACTTCGCGAAGGGCGAGATCACCCAGGAGGAGGTCACCCGGCTCATGGCCGGCGGGGCGGAGCTCGAGGAGCTGGCGCACGAGCTGGAGCGCCCGCCCCGCAGCTGAGAGCGCCTCCTCGTGCTTGATCGCGACAAGGCAAGCGCGCTTGATCGCGATCAAGCACGCGTGCTTGTTCGCGACGAAGCACCGGCTGCTGTCCGACTCGTGCCGAGAAGTCGCTCAAGCACGATTCGTTATCCGCCGATGGCTCCCGTAACGGTTGGGCGCCAGCGTGTCCCACGCGCCGCGTGTTGCACACGCGACACGGGGTGATCGGGGGACGGTTCCGGGGCTCAACTTCCCTCTTCCCCAGGGAGCCTTGCCATGGTGCAGCGCCTCGGTGCGCTCCGGACCGCGCTGGTCGGCGCGCTGACCGGTGCCGTCCTCCTCGCGTCCGCGGGGACGGCGGTCGCCGTGCCCGCGCCCCCGCCCAACCCCTCCGACAGCCAGATCAGCGACGCGGCCGTGCAGCAGCAGGCCGCCGCCGCGGAGGTGGGCCGGATCGCCGCGGAGGTGGCCGCGGCCGAGGGCGAGCTCGAGCGCTACGCCGTCCAGGCCGAGGCGGCCGGCGCCGCCTACGAGGCCGCCGTCGAGGCCCTGCAGATCGCGCAGGCGGAGGCCGAGCGCACCGCCGCCGAGCTCGCGGTCGCCGAGCAGGCGGTCGCGGCCGCGGAGAGCCGGATCGCCGACTTCTCCCGCAACAGCTACATCGACGGGCACACGCTGAGCAGCGCGGCGGTCCTGCTCGACTCCGCCGGCCCGGCCGAGCTCGTCCAGCGCGCGGCGATGCTCGAGTGGGTCGCCGACAACCAGCTCGACGCCCTCGAGGTGCTGCAGGCCGCCCGCATCCAGCAGGCCAACGCCGAGTCCCTCGCCCGCGCGACGCGCGACCAGGTGGCCGCCGCCGAGCAGCAGGCGGAGGCCGCCAAGGCCACCGCCGACGCCCAGCTGGCCGCCCAGCAGTCCGCCTACGACCAGATCGCCGCCCAGAAGGCGGTCCTGGAGCAGCAGCTGCAGGCCGCGCAGATCCACCTGCTCGAGCTGCAGGGCGCGCGCAACGCCTACGACCAGTGGGTCGCGCAGAAGGCGGCCGAGGAGGCCGCCGCCCGGGCCGCGCAGCAGCAGGCCGCCCAGCAGGCGGCGAACCAGACGCCCAGCGACTCGGACTACGTGCTGCCCGCCGCCGGGCGCACCTCCAGCTGCTTCGGAGCCCGCTGGGGCACCCAGCACAACGGCATGGACATCGCCGCCCCGATCGGCACCCCGATCTACGCGGCCACCTCCGGCGTGGTGCAGCGGGCCGGCTCGGCCACCGGCTTCGGCCTGGCCGTCTACATCCTCGGCGACGACGGCGCCGTCACCGTGTACGGCCACGTCAACCGCTACTTCGTCCGCGCGGGCGAACGCGTCTCCGCCGGCGAGCAGATCGCCGAGGTCGGCAACCGCGGCCAGTCCACCGGGCCGCACCTGCACTTCGAGGTGCACCCGAACGGCGCCATGTACAGCGGCGCGGTCAACCCGGCGCCCTGGCTGCGGGCCCGCGGCGTCGCGATCAGCGGCTGCTGAGACGACCGCGGCCCGCCCCCTCGCGGGGGAGGGAACGGGCCGCGGGTGTCGAGCGGGAGGTCAGCTGGTCGGGGAGGCGGTGTCGCCGGTCGAGATGCCGCACTGGTCGGACAGGTAGGTCTCGACGTTGGTCGACGCCGTGGTCAGCTGGCTCTCGAGCTGGGCGGCGGTCTGCGAGAACGCGGTCGCCTGCTCGGGGTCGCTGAAGTCGGTCGTGTTGTAGGCGGTGCCCAGCTGCTCGATGGCGTCGGCGAGCGCGGTCCAGTCGCCGGCGATCTCGCCGGGCGCCTCGATGGCGCGCATCTGCTGGGCGGCCGAGGTGAGCAGGTCACCGATCGCGGTCGGGTCCTCGGTGTTGAGGTCGGCGCCCTGGATCTGCTCGAGGAACGAGCCCGCCTGCTGGCAGAACTCGCTGTCGGCCTCCGGGGCCTCGCTGCTGCTCTCCGCGGCGCTGGAGCTGGTGGTCTCGGACGAGCTGGACGAGGCGGCGGAGTCCTCGCTGTCGCCCCCGCCGCACGCGGTCAGGAGCGCGACGGCGGCGGCTCCGACGAGCGCGGTGCGGCACAGGGTCAGGGTTCGGCGCATGCGGGCAGGCTAGCCGCCGGTCGGACGACCCAGACCGCGCACGGCTAGCGTGCGCGGCGTGGAACCCCCGTCCGACCCACGAGCCACATGGGCCCTGCCCGCACCGGGGGCCATGCCCCGCACGGCCGACCTGGAGCCGCTGGTCACGCGGGTGCTGGCGCCCAACCCGTCGGGGATGACCCTGGACGGCACCAACACCTACGTCGTCGGGGCGCCCGGCAGCGGGCAGGCGGTGCTGGTCGACCCCGGCCCCGACGACCCGGCGCACCTGGCCTCCGTCGAGGCGGCGCTCGCCGCGCGCGACGCCCGCTGCGTCGCCGTCCTCGTCACCCACCACCACGGCGACCACGCCGAGGCCGCCCTGCCGTGGGGCCGGCACTTCGGCGCGCCGGTGGCGGCGGGCAGCCCCGACGTCGCCGGGCCCGGTGGGCGGGTGCTGACGGCGGGGGAGCGGCTGGCCCTGGCCGGCACCATCCTCGGCGTCGTCCCGACCCCCGGGCACACCGCCGACCACCTGGCCTTCCGCCTCGAGTCGGGCGCCGTGCTGGTCGGCGACCACGTGCTGGGCCGCGGCACGTCGGTGGTCACCCACCCCGAGGGGGACGTCGTCGCGTACCTCGAGTCGCTGCGGCGGGTCCACGACCTCGGGCCCAGCGCCCTCTACTGCGGGCACGGGCCGGAGCTGACCGAGGACCCCGGCGCGGTGCTGGACTTCTACTTCGCCCACCGGCGCTACCGCGAGGAGCAGATCGTCGCCGCCCTCGCCGGCCGGCCGCGCACCGTCGACGAGCTCGTCGAGACCATCTACGCCGCCTACCCGCGCGGCGTGTGGCCGGCCGCCGCGCAGTCGACCCGGGCCGCGCTGGGCAAGCTCCGGTCCGAGGGTCGGGTCGAGGACGCCGGCGGCGGGGCGGTCCGCCTGGCATGACCGTCGTCGTGACGGCGGCGGAGAGCCTGCGCGACCAGCGCCGGGCCGCGGCCGCGCTGGCCGCCGCGGGGCTGCTGCCCGGCGACCGGCTGCTGGTGGGCGCGGCCGCGTCGCCCGCCCTGCTCGCCGTGGTGCTGGGCGCGCTGCGCACCGGCGTGGTCCCGGTCGTGCTGGACCCGGGCCTGCCGGCCGCCGAGCGCGCGGCGCTGGCCGAGGACGCCGACGCCGCGCTCGACGTCGGCGACGCCCCCGAGCGGCTGCTCGGCGCCGACGAGGCCGACCTGGCCGCCGTCCCCCTGGCGCGGCCGATGCACTACACCTCCGGCACCACCGGCCGGCGCAAGGGCGTGTGGTCGGGGGTGCTGGCCGAGGGCGACGCCCGCGCGCTGGCCACCGAGGAGACCGACCTCTGGGGCTTCGACGCCGCCGACCGGCACCTGGTGCTCAGCCCGCTGCACCACTCCGCCCCGCTCCGTTTCGCCACGCACACCCTGCTGGCCGGTGGCGACGTCGTCCTGCCCGGGCCGTTCGACGCCGGCCGCGCCGCGCGCGCGGTCGAGGAGCACCGGCCCACCACCGTCTTCTGCGTGCCGACCCACCTGCAGCGGCTGCTCGCGCTGCAGGTCCCCTGGTCGTCGTTCCGGCTCGTGGCGCACGCCGGCGCGCCCTGCCCCGAGCCGGTCAAGCGGGCGCTGCTGGCCGTGGCGCCGCGCGGCAGCGTCACCGAGTTCTACGGCTCCACCGAGGCCCAGTTCACCGTCTGCCCGGCCGACCTCTGGCTCGCGGCGCCCGGCACGGTCGGCCGGGCCCGCCCCGGCCGGGCGCTGCGCGCCGACGAGCGCGGCCAGCTGTGGTGCCGGGTCCCCCGGTGGGCGCGCTTCGAGTACTGGCGGGCGCCGGGGAAGACCGCCGCCGCCTGGCGTGGCGACGAGGTCACCGTGGGCGACCTCGGCCGGGTCGACGACGACGGCCTGGTCTGGCTCGACGGCCGCCGCGAGGACCTCGTCATCTCCGGCGGCGTCAACGTCTACCCGGCCGAGGTCGAGGCGGTGCTCGACGCGCACCCCGGCGTCGTCGAGAGCGCGGTCGTCGGGGTGCCCGACGAGCAGTGGGGGCAGCGGGTGGTCGCCGCCTACGTCGGGGACGCCGATCCCGACGAGCTGCGCGCCTGGGCGCGGGAGCGGCTGGCCCCGGCGAAGCGGCCCAAGGAGCTGCACCCGGTCACCGAGCTGCCGCGCACGTCGAGCGGGAAGGTGCGCCGGCTCGACCTGCCGGAGCGGCTGGGCCTGTGACCGGCGACTGGGACGTCGTGGTCGTGGGCGCCGGCTCGGCGGGCTGCCCCTTCGCCGCGCGGCTGGCCGATGCGGGCCGCCGGGTGCTGCTCCTCGAGGCGGGGCCCGCCGACGCCCCCGACGTCCGGGACGCGTCGACGCTGCGCGCCGCGGCGCCGGGCCACCCCGCCAACCGGCAGGTCACCGCCGTCCTCACCCCGGAGCGGACCGTCCGCGTGCCGCGCGGCCGGGTTGTCGGCGGGTCCAGCGCGGTCAACGGCGGCTACTTCGTGCGGGCGCCGCGCGCCGACCTCGACGGCTGGGCCGCGGCCGGCAACGAGCTGTGGTCGGCCGACGCCGTCCTGCCCGCCTTCCGCCGGCTGGAGGCCGACGCGGACTTCGGCGACCGACCGGGCCACGGCGCCGACGGGCCCGTGCCGGTGCGCCGGCCGGCGCCCGTCCCGCTCGCCGACGCCTTCGCCGCCGCGGCCGACGAGCTCGGGTTTCCCGTCGAGCCGGACAAGAACGCCGACGCCGAGCCCGGGTACGGGCCGATCCCCGTGAACGTCGCCGACGGCGTCCGGGTGAGCGCCGCGCTGGCCTACCTGGCGCCGCGGCGAGACCACCCTCGGCTCACGGTGCGCGCCGGGGTGGCGGTGCGCGGCGTCGTCGTCGAGCGCGGGCGGGCGGTCGGCGTGCGCACCGACGACGGCGTGGTGCGGGCCGCCGAGGTGGTGCTCAGCGCCGGCGCCGTCGCCACGCCGCACCTGCTGCTCCTGTCGGGCATCGGCCCGGCCGACGACCTGCGGCGGGCCGGCCTGCCCGTCGTCGCCGACCTGCCCGGCGTGGGCACCGGCGGCTCCGACCACCCGGACGTCTACCTGCCCTGGACGCCGTCCCGACCCGTCCCGGCCGCGGCGCCGCTGCACGGCGCGCTGAACACCGGCGACCTGGAGCTGCAGCCGTGGCTCGCGTCGTTCGCGGCGGCGGGCCTCGACCCCGCGGCGGGCGACCTCGTCGTCCGGGTGGCGCTGCAGCGCCCGGAGAGCCGCGGCCGGCTCCGGCTCGACCCGCGCGACCCCGCGGCCGATCCCGTCGTCGAGCAGCGCTACCTCGCCGCCGAGGCCGACCGCCGCCGGCTGCGGGACGGCGTGCGGCTGGCCGCCGAGCTGCTGCGGACGGCGGCGCTCGCCCCCCTCCTCGCCGCGCGCGGCGGGCCCGACGACGCGGCGCTCGCCGACGACGCGGCGCTGGACCGGTGGATCCGCGCGTCGCTCGGCTCGGCGGTGCACCTGTGCGGCACCGCGCGGATGGGCCCGGAGGGCGATCCCGGCGCGGTGGTCGACCAGCGCCTGCGCGTCCGCGGCGTCGAGGGCCTCCGGGTCGTGGACACGTCGGTGCTGCCCGGGGTGCCCGCCCGCGGGCCGGCGGCCACGGCGGTCGCGGTGGGGGAGCGCGCGGCCGAGCTGGTCACCGGCTGACGGTCACCCGCCGGGGCGGAACCCACCCTGCGGCGGGCCCTGCTGCGGCTGCGGCTGGGGTTGCGGCGGCGCCAGCGCCATGCCCGGCGGCGGGAAGGGCACGTACGGCCCGGCCGTGATGACCGGACCCATCGCGTCGCGCCAGATCTGCGCGGCGTACCCGCCGCCGTAGGTGCCGACGTCCTGGTTCTGCTTCGGGTTGAGCACCATGACGCTGGCGGTGTAGCGCGGGGTGTAGCCGATGAAGGCGATGGAGAACCGGTTCTGGCTGGTGCCCGTCTTGCCGGCGACGTCGTGCCCCGGGATGCGCGCCCGGGTGCCCGTGCCGATCGGCAGCGCGGTGTCGCCCACCAGGATCGCGTTGAGCGTGGTCGCGACCGACGACGGGATGGCCTCGACGACGCAGTGGGTGCCGGTGTCGACCGGCGGGCCGTCCGCGGTGAGCCGGAACGGCTGCCCGGCCGGGTCGAGGATCTGCGTGACCGGGATGGGGTCGCACTGCGTGCCGTTCGCCGCGAGCGTCGAGTACGCGCTGGCCAGGGCGAGGGGGCTGGTCGCCTCCGCGCCCAGGGTGAACGAGCCGCGGTTCTCGGCGACCACCTGGTCGGCGACCGGGTCGAGCGAGAACAGCCCCATCCGCTGCGCCGCCCGGACCGGCCCCTCGACGCTGCCCAGCTGGTCCTCGAGCGCGACGAAGTAGGTGTTGGAGGAGCGGATCAGCGCCTCGACCATGCTCAGCGTCGGGGGGTAGTTGCCGGCGTTCTGCACGGTGTACGGGTCGCGGCCGTTCTTGTAGACCGTCGACGTGTAGGGGTCGGGGGTCGTGATCGTGTGCCACGGCGGGAACCCGCGCTCGAGGGCCGCGGCCGCCACGAACACCTTGTAGGTCGAACCGGCGCCCTGGCTGGCCGCCACGTTGAGGTTCACCGACTCCTGGGCCGGGTCGTTGACGTCGTAGCCGAAGACGCGGTTCACGCTCATCGCCTGGACCAGGCCGGTGCCCGGCTCCACGGAGGTGAAGATCGCGGCCAGCGGCGCGCCCATCGGCTGGGTCCGCAGCACCGCGGCGTCGCCGGACCGCTGGACGTCGGGGCGCAGCGTGCTCTGGATCGTGAGCCCGCCGTTCTCCAGCACCGACTGCGGGATGCCCAGCGTCCCGGTGAGGTGGCGCTGCAGGAAGTCGCAGAAGAACCCGCCCAGCACGGCGCCGACGCACCCGTTCGGCGGGGGCGGGCTCGGCGTCACGGTGACCGGCGCGGCGGTGAGCGTGGCGTGGTCGGCGTCGGACAGGTGGCCCAGGGCGTGCATGCGCGAGAGCACCTGGTTGCGGCGGGTGAGCGTCCGGGCGGGGTCGTCGATGGGGTTGTCGGCCGTCGGCGTCTGCACCAGGCCGGCCAGCGTGGCCGCCTGCAGCACGTCGAGGTTCGCCGCGTCCACGCTGAAGTAGCGCCGCGCGGCGGCCTGGATGCCGTACGCCCCCTGCCCGAAGTACACGAGGTTGAGGTAGCGGGTGAGGATCTCGTCCTTGGAGTAGCGCTCCTCCAGGGCCAGGGCCAGCCGGGCCTCGCGCAGCTTGCGGCCGACGCTCTGCTCGGTCGCGGCCTGCCGCTCCTCCGGCGTCTCCGCCTGCTCGACCAGGGACTGCTTGACCAGCTGCTGGGTGATCGTGGAGCCGCCCTCGAGGACGGCGCCGGCGATCAGGTTCGACACCAGCGCCCGCAGCGTGCCCTCGACGTCGAGGCCGTTGTGCTCGTAGAAGCGGGAGTCCTCGATGTCGACCAGCGCCTGCTTGACCAGCGGCGAGATCGCCTCCGAGGGCACGGGGGTGCGGTTGTGCCGGTAGAAGTACGTGAGCACCGAGCCGTCGGCGGCCAGGACGACGGTGTTGCCGGGCGGCGTCGCGTCGCCGAGCCCCGAGTCCTCGGGGCTGAGGAGCGTCGCGGAGTTGCTGGCCACCAGGCCCGGGCCGACCACCCAGGGGGTGAGGACGGCGGCGGTCAGCGCACCGGCCAGCGGCAGCGCGACGAACAGCAGGGCCAACGCCCGGAGCTTGGGGTGCCTCCGTCTGAGCACGACCGACTCCGCTTCCCCCCGGGCGCTCCCGTGCGGGGGCCCGGCGCGAGCCCAGCGGATCCGGACGGTTCCGGACCCGCGCTATGCGGGAATCATGGCCGAGCGCACCCCTCGGCGAAAGTCGGTTGCGCGCGACGCGATCCGGTCGTGACCGGACCGTCCGGACCGTCCCGGCGGCGCGCTCGTCGCAGCCGCCGGGACGCCGGGCTCAGGGGGTCACCGGATCGCGCGGATCTCGGTGCTGGTGGTGGACAGCGGCGACCACGCGTCGGGGTGCGGCCGGCCGGCGTCGGCGACCCAGGAAGGGGTGCGCTCCGCCGTCGTGCGGCCCCGCTGCGGGGCGGGGCGGGCGCTCAGGCCCACGATGACGGCGAGGAGCACGAGCAGCCCGACGAGGACTCCACCGATGACCAGCAGCGTCGAGAGCATGTACCCAACGTAAGCGGATGAACCGTTCCGTGTCACCGGGCCGGGGCAGGCAGATCTCCCCGAAGATCGGCCCCCGCTTGCGCACAGTTCGCCGGTTGACACGACACGCCGGGTCACTGCTCTCGGCAGCTTCCGCCGCATGCAGCGGTGGACGTGGTGGGCGCGGTCGCGCCGGGTATGGCGGCGCCGTGGCAGGTGGAGGACGGCGGGGAGCAGGTCTCCCGGAGGCGGCCGGCCGGCTGGTCGGCGCGCCCCTCGGCGCGCTGGCGCGGTGGCGGCAGGGCAAGCCCATGCACCCGCGCGGCGTGGTGTTCGACGGCGAGCTCGAGAGGGGGACCGGGACGGAGCCGTTCGGCGTCACCTGGCTCGACGAGCCGGCCCGCGACCGCGTCGTCGTCCGCCTCTCGCGGGGTGCGGGGCTGCCGCCGGCGCTGCCGGACCTGCTCGGCCTCGCCGTCCGGATCCCGGACGGACCGGTGGACCTCCTGCTGAGCACCACGGGAACCGCGCCGCTGCTGCGCCTGCTGCCCACGGTGCACCGGGACCCCGCCGCCGCCTACACCTCGCTCATGGGCTACCGGTCCGACGCGGGGACGCTGCGCCTGGCCGCGTTCCCCGACGGGGGCAGCCGCCGGTTCACCCTCGCCGCGGCGCGCGGGCAGGGACCGTGGCGGTCGTTCGGCCGGCTGGTGCTGGCGGCCCCGCGCGGCTCGCTGGACCCCGACGTCCGCTTCGACGCGGTGCGGCACCCGCCGCACGGTCTGCTGCCGGACGGGCCGATGGCGCGGTTCCGGGCCCCGGCCTACGCCGCGGCGCGGGCGGGCCGCGACGCCCCGCCGCCTGACCTCGACCCGTGACGGCGAGCGGGGTGCCCGGCGCGCACCTGCTGGTGCACCTGCGCCGGGCGCGCGACCACATCGACCGCTGCTACGCGGAGCCGCTCGACCTCGACGTCGTCGCCCGCGTCGCCGGGGTGTCGAAGTTCCACCTCGTGCGGTGCTTCGAGGCGACCTACGGCGAGACGCCGATGCGGTACCTGACCCGTCGGCGGATCGAGCGCGCGCAGGACCTGCTGCGGCACGCCAACCTCACCGTGACCGAGGTGTGCACCGGTGTGGGGTTCGCCAGCCTCGGGTCGTTCTCCACCCGCTTCCGGGAGCTGGTGGGCGAGAGCCCGACCGCCTACCGCGACCGGTGGGCGGCGCGCGGCGGCCCGCACGTGCCAGGCTGCTGGCTGTTCATGGCCGGCGTGCTCGACCCGGGCGGGGTCAGCGGCACCGCGCCGGCCAAGCGCGCAATCTCGGAGAAGCCCCGGAGCGACGCCCCGTCCTAGCGTTCTCCGCATGATCACCAACGTCTCCCTCGTCACCGTCTACTGCCTCGACAAGGACGCGGCGCGCGACTTCTACGTCGACGTCCTGGGCTTCACGCCCCGCACCGACATCACCATGGGCGAGGGCTTCCGCTGGGTCACCGTGAGCCACCCCAGCCAGCCGGAGCTGGAGATCACCCTCATGACGCCCGGCCCGCCGCTCGACGAGGAGGCCGCCGCCTTCGTCCGCCGGTCGCTCGAGCGCGGCTCGATGAGCTCGCTGGGTCTCTCCGTCGACGACTGCCGCACGACCTTCGAGGAGCTGTCGGCCAAGGGCGTGGAGTTCCTCCAGGAGCCGTCCGAGCGGCCCTACGGCGTCGAGGCCGTGATGCGCGACAACTCCGGCAACTGGCTCGTGCTGGTGGAGCCGCGCGCCTTCGAGCCGGAGGACTTCGCCTGAGGCGTCGCCTCGAGTTGATGGCTGTGGTCACTCCAAAACCCGGTGACAGCGCGCGCGGGTGGTGGTTGCATGGCGCCGCCCGAAACGCCGCACGGGGGTCCGACGAGCGGGAGCTGTCGTGGAACCCGTCACCTCTGCACCCGTCCGGTCGCGTCGCATCCGCCGGGTCCTGCCGAGCATGCGCGCCCTGCTGGTGGCCTTCAGCGTGCTCACCGCGCTGGCCGTGGGGGCGCTCTACGTCATGGCCGAGAACACCCAGGACTTCTTCGCCTGGACCATCCAGCCGCCGCTCACCGCCGCCTTCCTCGGCGCCGGCTACGCGGCGGGGTTCGTGCTCGTCGTCCTCTCCCTGCGGGACCCGGTGTGGGCGCACAGCCGCGTCGCCGTCCTGACGATCCTGGTGTTCGTCGTCCTGACGCTGATCGCGACGCTCGTCCACATCGACCGCTTCCACTTCTCCGACGAGTTCGCCGAGAGCGGGTTCATCGCGCGGGCGGCCGCGTGGTTCTGGCTCGGCGTCTACGTCGTCGTGCCCGTGCTCATGCTGGCGCTGATCCTGCCCCAGGAGCGCGCGCGGGGGATCGACCCGCCGCCGCGCAACCCGGTCCCGCTGTTCCTGCGGATCGCGCTGGGTGCCGAGTCGCTGCTGCTGACCGTCGTGGGGGTGGCGCTGTTCGTCGTGCCCTCGACGTCGGAGCGGCTGTGGCCGTGGACGCTGACCCCGCTGACCGCCCGGGTGGTGGCCGCCTGGCTGCTCGCGTTCGGGCTCGCCACGGCGTTCGGGGCGTTCGCCGGTGACCTGCGCCGGCTGCGCACCGCCGCCATCGCGTACACGGTCTTCGGCGTGATGGTGCTCGGCGCGGTGCTCCGCTTCGCCGGCACGATGGACTGGGACGACCCGCCTACGCTGACCTTCGCGGTCACGACGGTCGCCGTCGTCGCCACCGGCGCGACCGGCTGGTGGCTCGCCCCCAAGCCGCGCCGGGTCCGTTCGTGAGCGACCGCCAGCAGGCGGCCATCGTCGTCCTCACCCGGGACGAGGCCATCCGCGAGCGGATGACCCGGGAGCTGCACCGCCGCTACGACCGCGACTTCGCGGTGGTCGCCGGCGCGGACGCCGCCGCGATCCGCGCCGGCCTCACGGAGGCCGACGACCCGCCGGTGGCGCTGCTGTTCGGCGGCTACGGCGACGCCGACACCGACGGGCTGGACCGGTTGCGCGAGCTGCACGCCGAGCACCCCGGGGCGCTCACCGTGGCGATGGTCCGCTGGGGCGCCTGGGAGACCGCCCGGCCCATCTTCGAGGCGATGACGCTGGGCCAGCTCGACCGCTGGGTGAACGCGCCCGAGCAGGTGGCCGACGAGGAGTTCCACCGCCGGGTCACCGAGTTCGTCGAGGAGTGGGCCGACCGGCGCGGCGGCGGGTTCGAGGCGGTCCGGATCATCGGCGACCGCTGGTCGGAGCGCGCGCAGCACCTTCGTGACACGTTCACCCGCAACAAGATCCCGATCGGCTTCCACGACGCCGACTCCCGCGCGGGGCAGGCGATGCTGGCCGACCTCGGGCTCGACGAGCCGCGGCTGCCCGTCGTCGTCCTGCGCTTCCGCCCCGAGCGCACGGTGCTGCAGGACCCGAGCGACCTCGACATCGCGATCGCCTTCGGCCTGCTGACCCCGCTCGACCCGGAGGCCGTCCACGACGTCGTGGTCGTCGGCGCCGGACCCGCCGGCCTCGGCGCCGCGGTCTACGCGGCCTCCGAGGGGCTCTCGACGCTGGTCGTCGAGCCCGAGGCGATCGGCGGGCAGGCGGGCACCAGCTCGCTGATCCGCAACTACGCGGGCTTCCCCGACGGCGTCAGCGGCAACCGGCTGGCCTTCGACGCCTACCAGCAGGCGTGGGGCTTCGGCGCGACGTTCCACTTCATGCGCGGGGCGACCGGCCTGTCCACCGACGGCGACCTGCACACCGTCGCGCTCGACGACGGCACGTCGGTGTGCGCGCGGTCCGTCGTCGTGGCGACCGGGGCCAGCTGGCGGCGGCTGGGCGTGCCGGAGCTGGAGGAGCTGACCGGCCGGGGCGTCTTCTACGGCGCCGCGATCGCCGAGGCCCCGGCGATGCGCGGCCGGCACGTGTTCGTCGTCGGGGGCGGCAACTCGGCCGGGCAGGCGGCCGTGCACCTCTCCCGGTACGCCCGGCGGGTGACCGTGCTGATCCGGCGGGCCGACCTGACCGCGACGATGTCGGACTACCTCATCCGCGAGCTGGAGGCGATCCCGAACATCGACGTCCGCGGCCGGGCGCAGGTGGTCGGCGGCTTCGGCACGGACTTCCTGGAGAGCGTCGTCGTCCGCGACCTCGACACGGGCGAGGAGACCAAGGAGGAGGGCGTCCTCTTCGTGCTCATCGGCAGCGAGCCGCGCACCGACTGGGTCCGGGGCGTGCTCGCCTGCGACCGGTGGGGCTTCCTGCTCACCGGCGCCGAGCTGGCCGGGCCGGACGCGCCGGAGGCGCCGCGCTGGCCGCTGGAGCGCCCGCCGGCGGTGCTGGAGACGAGCACCCCGGGCGTCTTCGCGGCCGGGGACGTCCGCGGCGGCTCGGTGAAGCGGGTGGCGTCGGCGGTGGGGGAGGGCGCCCTCGTCGTCACGCTGGTGCACGCGCACCTGGCGGCGGTGCGGCGGGCGCCGGCGTGACCACGTTCACTCGATGGGGCGCAACCGGATTGGGCGGGGGGTCGGCCGGGTAGGCGGAACGGACGGCGGTCCGGGTCCGCGGGCCGTCGACCCGTCCGAGTCGCAGCGCACCGCCTCCTGCGGAGCCGTGCACGACCGCTGGAGGAACGCGCCCTCGTGTCCGCGCCAGGCCGTCCCGGAGCCCTCCGGGTGGCCACCGTGCCGTTCGCCGACGCCTACGTCGAGGTGGTGCTGCCGCCCGGCGCCGTGCGCGTGGGCCCGGACGGCGAGCCGAGCCCCTGGCTGGACGCCGGGTACCTCGTCGCACACGCCGGCGAGGTCGACCTGCTGCACGTGCACGGCGGCTACGGCCACCTGCCGGTGGCCGCGCTGGAGCACTGGACGGAGACGGTGCGCCGGCTGGGCATCCCCCTGGTGCTGACGGTGCACCAGCTCCGCGAGGCGGCGCATCCCACGCGCACCCGGCACGACGCGCACCTGGCGGCCCTGCTCGCGACCGCCGAGGTCGTCCTCACCCTGACCCCCGGGGCGGCCGACGAGATCGCCGCGCGGTACGGGCGGACGGCGATCGTCGTCGCCCACCCGTCGGTGACCGAGCCGGTGCCGGAGCTCGGCGCCGAGCGGGGGACCGTCGGGCTGGTCCTGCGCTGCCCCTCGCCGGCGGTGCCCGACCCGGCCGGGGTGGTGCGGGCCGCGCTGTCGGGCGCGGTCTCCGGCGGCGGGCGGCTGCGCGTCCTGCTCGGCGTCCCCGGCGATCCGGACGAGTCCGTGCCCGGCATCTGCGGTCTGGCCGCCGAGGGCGCGCTCGAGCTGGTGGTGCCCGGTGCGGACGACGCGGCGTGGGCCGCCGAGCTGCAGCAGCTGCACGTCGCCGTCCTGGCCGAGCGGTGCGGCACGCACTCCCGCGACCTGGAGATCTGCCGCGACGTCGGCACCCGCGTGGTCGCGCCCAGCTGCGGCTGGTTCGCCGACCAGTGGTCCGACGTCGTCACCTACGGCAACGACGAGCGGCACGGCTTCGACCCGGTGTCGCTCACGGTCGCGGTCGGCGCCGCCCTGGCCCGCCCCGCGTCGCGGCCGGCCGATCGCGCCTGGCGGGCCGAGCAGCTCGCCGCCGTGCGCCGGGTGCACGAGCAGGTGTACGCGCAGGTGGCCGCCGACCGCGCCGGGGTCTGACCTACCCCGCCTCGTCCTCGGGGCGTCCCAGCTCGGCGCCGGGCAGCCGGACGGTGAACACGGTCCGGCCGGGCCGGCTCTCCACCGCGACCGAGCCGTCGTGCGCGCCGACGACGGCGGCGACGATGGCCAGGCCCAGCCCGGTGCTGCCGGCCGCCCGCGAGCGGGAGGCGTCGCCGCGGGCGAAGCGCTCGAACACCTGCGGCTGCAGCTCGGCGGGGATGCCGGGGCCGTCGTCGGCGACCTCCAGGACGGCTGTGCCGGCGTCCACCCCCAGCCGCACGGTCGCCGTCGTCCCCACCGGGGTGTGCGCCCGGACGTTGGTGAGCAGGTTGGCGAGCACCTGGTGCAGCCGGGCGGCGTCCCCGGGCAGCAGGACGGCGACCGGCGGGACGTCGATCTCCCAGGAGTGCCCGGGCCCGGCCACCCGGGCGTCGCTGACCGCGTCGAGGACGACGACGCTGAGGTCGACCTCGCCGAGCTCGAGGTCGCGGCCGGCGTCGAGGCGGGCGAGCAGCAGCAGCTCGTCGACCAGCACCGACATGCGCAGGGACTCGGCCTCGACCCGGCGCAGCATGTGCGCCACGTCGTCGGGGGAGGGCAGGCGACCGTCGGCCTGCTGCCGCCGGAAGAACTCCGCGTAGCCGCGGATCGAGGCCAGCGGGGTGCGCAGCTCGTGGCTGGCGTCGGCCACGAACTGCCGCACCTGCATCTCCGAGGCCTGCCGCGCGTGCAGCGACTCCTCGACGTGGTCGAGCAGCCGGTTGAGGGCGGTGCCCACGCGCCCGACTTCGGTGCGCGGGTCGGTGTCGGCGGCCGGGACCCGCTCGGGCAGGGTCACCTCGCCGCTGGCCAGCGGCAGCTCCGTGACCCGGGTGGCGGTGGCGGCGACGTGCTCGAGCGGGCGCAGCGTGCGGCGGACGACGAGGACGCCGGCGATCGCGGCGGCGGCGAGCCCGGCCAGCCCGGCGACCACCTCGACGGTGACCAGGTTCTCGACCGCGTGGTAGGTCCGGCCGAGCGGCAGCCCGGTCAGCTCGACCTCGCCGTCGTCGTCGGTGGTGGCCACGACCCGGTAGGCGCCGAGCTCGCCGCCGAGGTGCACCGTGTGCGGCTCGCCGTCGGCCGGGACCTCGGCCAGGACGTCGCACTGCTCGCCGTCGAGGTCCTTCACCGGGCCGGCGTCGGTGATGACGGCGGCCTGCACGGTGATGCCGTCGACGATGACCGCGGCCACCGTCCCCGCGGCCTGCCCCCGCTTGTCGAGGCCGTCGGGCTGGCCGTCGTAGCCGTCGTGGTCGTACCCGCCGGGGGGTGGGGACGGCATCCCCGCGTCGTCCCCGCCCGGGCCGGAGGCGCCGCGCTGGACGGCGGCGGCGAGCTGCTCGTCGGTCTGCCGGATCAGCTCCTGCCGCAGCGCCATCGTGGAGACCACGCCCACGAGCACCAGCACGACGCCGAGCGGGACGAGGAACGTCCACAGCAGCCGCGCCCGCAACGACAGACGTTGCGGGCGCCGCGGCCGGAGAGCTGCTCGACGGGTCAACTGGTGGCCGGCTTGATCATGTACCCGGCGCCGCGGAGCGTGTGGATCATCGGCTCGCGGCCGCGGTCGATCTTGCGGCGCAGGTAGGAGATGTAGAGCTCGACGACGTTGCCCTGGCCGCCGAAGTCGTACTGCCACACGCGGTCGAGTATCTGCGCCTTCGACAGCACCCGGCGCGGGTTGCGCATCAGGTACCGCAGCAGCTCGAACTCGGTGGCGGTGAGCCGGATCTCCTCGCCGGCGCGGGTCACCTCGTGGCTGGCCTCGTCGAGGGTGAGGTCGCCGACCACCAGCAGGCTGTCGTCGGCCACGGCACGGTTGGTGCGGCGCAGCAGCCCGCGCAGCCGGGCGGCGACCTCCTCGAGGCTGAACGGCTTGGTGACGTAGTCGTCGCCGCCGGCGGTGAGCCCGGCGATGCGGTCGGCGACGCCGTCGCGGGCGGTCAGGAAGATGACCGGCAGCAGGGGGGCGTCGGCGCGCAGCCGGCGCAGGACCTCCAGGCCCTCCATGTCGGGCAGCATGACGTCGAGGATGACCGCGTCCGGGCGGAACTCCCGCGCGGCCCGCACGGCGTCGGCCCCGTTGGCCGCCGTCCGGACGTCCCAGCCCTCGTACCGCAGCGCCATCGACAGCAGCTCGGTGATGGAGGCCTCGTCGTCGACCGCGAGCACCCGCAGCGGGGTGCCGTCCGGCCGGGTCAGGGGGCCGCCGGAGGCAGCGGTTTGCGTCATGGCGACCACTGTGGGGCCCGTTCCTGTGGATTGTCTGAGAGCGGGCGGCAGGTTGGCTGGGCGTTCGCCGCGTTCCCTCCCCGGGGTGAGGCGGGTGCCGGTCCGCTCGGCCGCGAGCGGAACTCCGCCGATCCTGTTCCGGAAGACGGAGGAGGGCGCATGACCGATCCACAGCAGCGGGACGAGGGCCACAACCCCGTCGTCCACCACGTGTCGGTCTACAAGACCCGGGCGCGGATGCTCGACGAGAAGCGGGTGGACCGGCGGGCCCGGCAGTTGCAGGAGGCCAACAGCTACGACGACTGGGACGGGTTGTCCGAGGGCGACAAGGAGCTCTGGCGGCACATGGCGCGCCTGGAGCTCTGCTGACGGAGGTGTGGGCAGGGGCGGGGTCGAACCGCCGACCTCTCGCTTTTCAGGCGAGCGCTCGTACCGACTGAGCTACCTGCCCCGACCGGCGCCGGAACACCGGAGAGCGACCCTGACGGGACTCGAACCCGCGACCTCCGCCGTGACAGGGCGGCGCGCTAACCAACTGCGCTACAGGGCCTTGCTGGTGGTGCTGCTGTGGTGCGTGCCCCCAACGGGGTTCGAACCCGTGCTACCGCCTTGAAAGGGCGGCGTCCTGGACCGCTAGACGATGGGGGCTCGTTCGCCGGGGGCAGGGAGAACGATACATGGCCTCCGGCGGGGTGCTGACACCACCCCGGGGGACACGGATCCCGCGGGTCGCGGCGCCCCCGGCGCGTCGGTCCCCGACCCGCCGTGTCCGCGCCGTCACGCTAGGCGCCGTGACCCACCGACGTGCCCTCCCCCTGCCGGTCGCCCTCCTCGTCGCCGGTGCCCTGCTGGCCGGCTGCGGCGGCCAGGGCCAGGAGACCACGGGGACCGACACCGCGGCCGGCAGCGGGACGCCGTCGGCCTCCGAGACGCAGGCCACCGCCACCAGCGAGCCGGTCGGGACCGCGGGCGGCAGCGAGCCGTCCTTCCCGGCGAACACCGAGCCGGACACCACCGAGGCCTCCCCCGATTCCCTGGTGACCGTCACCGGCATCCGCACCGGCCGGCAGGACGGCTTCGACCGCGTCGTGTTCGAGGTGGCCGGGACCGGCACGCCCGGCTGGGACGTCCGCTACGTCGACCAGGCCGCCTCGCAGGGCAGCGGCGACCCGGTCGAGGTGGCCGGCGACGCCGTCCTGCAGGTCACGATCACCGGCGTCGGCTACCCCTACGCGACCGGCGAGGAGGAGTACGCCGGTCCCGACCCGCTGCCGGGCGACGGAACCGGGACGGTGACCGAGGTCGCCTGGGACGCCACGTTCGAGGGCACGTCGGTGGCCTTCATCGGCACCGATGGCCAGGTGCCGTTCCGCGTCTTCGCCCTGTCAGGCCCCACCCGGATCGTGGTCGACCTGCGCGACGCCTGATCAGTTGACGGTGGCGGTGAGCTCCACGGAGTTCTCCGTCACCTCGGTGCACTCGAGCTGCAGCGGGCCGGCGGCGACGCTCTCGCCCTGGGCGCAGGTGACGCTGACGTCGCCGACGCCGAGGCTGGCGCGGCCGTTCTCCACCCCGCCGAAGCGCAGCTCGGTGCCGAGGATGTCGGCCGTCGCGCCGTCGCCGTTCAGGGTCACCGAGCACGAGCTCGTCGAGCAGGAGACGTTGTTCGAGGTGAAGGTGCACCCGGCCAGCGGTGCGAGCAGCAGCCCGCCGGCCAGGGCCGTGGCGGCCAGGCGCGCGGTTCGGGTGGTCGTCGTGGTGCTGCCAGTCATGCGGCGAGCCTAGGGCGGGCGCCGCCGGCGAGCGGGGACGTCGCGCCCGGCGTCAGGCGCGGTCGGGCGTGCGCGCGCCGAACACCCAGCGCAGGGCCACGAAGCGCAGCAGACCGATCGCGCCGGTGACCGCGGCGACGACGGCGAGCCGCGCGAGCGTGCCGGCGTCGTCGGTGACGGCGTCGAACCAGGCGAGCGCGAGGGCAGTGGCGACCATGCCGGCGACGGCGAGCCCGCCGCCCTCCCACTGGGCGGTGAACCAGCTGACCCGCTCGCCGGCGTGGAAGGTGAGACGCCGGTGCAGCTCGTTGGCCAGCATCGACGAGGCGACCGCGCCGACGAGGTTGGCGGGCTGGTGGCCCAGACCCTGGAGCAGCACGAACAGCACCCCGTAGAGGGCGCTGGAGATGCCACCGACGGTGACGAAGCGGGCGAACTGCGCGGTGCCGTCGTCCCGGGACAGGCGGTCGACCAGGCGCTGCCACGAGGTCGCCAGATGACGCGTCGGCGCCTCCCCCGCAGAGCGGTGGAGCAGCGCGCAGGTCATCTCGGGTCCTTCCGGGCAGTCGCCGGCAACAGCAATCCCTGTAGCCACCGGCACCGGCCGAACATGCCCGGCGCCGCTGTGCGAATCGTCACTCGTACCTATGACGGTTCTGCGGCCCCGGACTGAGCGGTCGGCTTCGCCGCACGTCAGCGGGGGTAGAGGGCGGCCATGAGCCTGATGGGTTTCCTGGACCGGATCGCCGACGTCCCGACCTTCGACAAGGCGATCGAGCCCGCGCGCCGGGTGGTCCGCTCCGCGCTGAGGCCGCCGGCGCTCAAGGACTTCCTGCACGGCACCTGGCTGGGGCACCCGCTGCACCCGGTGCTCGTCCAGGTCCCCGTGGGCAGCTGGACCTCCGCCGGGCTGCTGGACGCCGTCCCGGCGCTGCGCCCGGCCGCGACCGCGCTGATCGGGACGGGGGTCGTGGCCGCCGTGCCGGCGGCCCTGGCCGGCGCGGCGGACTGGTCGGAGCAGGACCCCGGTGTGCGCCGCCTCGGCGCGCTGCACGCCGCGCTGAACTCGGCGGCGCTCGGGCTCTACGTCGGCTCGCTGGTCGCCCGGGCGCGCGGCCGCGGGGGTCTGGGGCGGGTGCTGTCGTACAGCGGACTGGGGCTCGCGACGGCGTCGGCGTCGATCGGCGGGCACATGTCGTACGCGCAGTCGTCGGGGGCGTCGCACGCGGCGACGTCGGCACGGGGGCTCGGGTCGGACTGGATCGACCTGGGGCCGATGGACGACCTGCCCGAGGGGCGTCCGGCGCTGCGCACCGGGACCGGCGGCAGCGCGGAGGTGCCCCTGGCCGTGGTGCGCCGGGGCGGGCGCGTCGACGTCTTCATCGGTGCGTGCTCGCACCTGGCCGGCCCGCTGTACGAGGGGGCGGTCGAGGAGGTGCGGGGGAGGAGCTGCCTGGTCTGCCCGTGGCACGGCTCGTCGTTCGACCTGGACGACGGCGAGCCGCGGCGGGGCCCGGCCGCCAACCCGCAGGAGAAGCTCGAGGTGCGCATGCAGGCCGGGCACGTGCTGGCGCGGCTGCCGTCCCGGCACCAGTAGGGCGGAACAAGGCCGGCCCGGCCTCCCGGGGGGAACGGGGGCCGGGCCGGTGTCTGTGCATCGGCTGGGTCAGCGCGACGGCGATGACGCTACGTAACCGGGGCGGTGCTGCGGGATCCCCTGAACGGGTGGAAGATCCCGGGCAGGTGACGGGACGTGTTCGCGCGACGGTGCCCGCGCGGTTTCCCGGGTCTGGGAGACTCGCCCGTGCACGGGCCTCTAGCTCAACTGGCAGAGCAGCGGACTTTTAATCCGCGGGTTGTGGGTTCGATCCCCACGGGGCCCACCGCGCTGGCCTGCGGCTTTGCCCGCAGAGTCTGCGGCGTCGGTGGCTGCGGCGGCCGATGTGGTCGCAGTGTGGTCGCGTGCTGCGCTCGCGGCCCGATCGAAGGCCTGGTCGAGCAGCGTCCCCATCGCGTCCGAGGCGGCGCGGGCGACGTCCTCCGACGGGTGGTGGTAGGTGTCCACGGTGATGCCGATCGAGGAGTGCCAGAGCATCTTCGACACGGTCGCCATCGGCACACCAGCGGCGAGCATCAGCGACGCGGCGCCGTGCCGGAGGTCGTGCAGCCGCACCGGCCGCAGTCCGGCGGCCCGGGCGATCGCATCGAACCGGCGTGTGAGGTACTCCGGACGCAACGGCGAACCGTCCTCGCGGGTGAAGACCAGGTCGTGGTCGAGGTAAGCGCTGCCCCAGGCTGCTCGCTCGAGGTCCTGCCCGAGCCGGCGCTGCAGCAGCGCCTGGATCGCCCGGTCCGTGAGGGACACGAACGCGTCCGACGACCGAGTCTTGGGGGTGTCGAAGGCCAGCCGGCCGCCGACGTCGAGCACGGTCTGCCGGATCCGCGCCGTCTTCCCGGCGAGGTCAAGGTCGGCCCAGCGCAGCCCCAGAGCTTCGCCGCGGCGGAGATCGCAGGGTGCGATCACCTCGAACAGCGGGCCGAGCCGATCGGTTGCACCTCTGGTCGAGGAGCATTCGGCGGCGTGACCGTGCTCGCCACGTCGAACGCCAGGCGACGGGTCTTCACCGCGTAGGAGAGCGCCGAGCGCAGCGTCGCGTGGATCCGGCGCACCGTCACCGGTCCGCGGTCGCCGATGAGCGCGTCGGTCAGTAGTTGCTCGAGGTGCTCGGCGCGGAGCCGCTCGAGCTGCATGTGACCGATCGCCGGCACGAGGGGTCGCCCGCTGCGGTCATGGGGGCGCACGTCGGCCGAGCTGGCGCAGTCGGACGGGTTCCCCCGTCGAGGACTGCGCCGATCACCGCGTTGGTGCCGCGACCGACGGACCTTCGCCCTAAGGGCGGCTTAAGAGCGACTTCACGACCGCAGAGGCAACCCGGCGCTGACGAGGGCCGCTCCCGGACGCTTATGGGTCCGGCGCAGGTAACGGGGACTCATCGCGCGCCACGCCCAGGACACCCCGGCCATCCAGCCGGCCGTCCAGGCAGCCCCGGCGGCGGCGGTGGTCAGCAGGATCCAGCCGGCGCGTGACCCGTGCACGGGCCGGGCGATGTCGTGCGCCGCGAGTTCGAGGACGGGCTGGGCTGTCTGTTGCGCCGCGCGGCGCGGTCGGCCTGTGGGCGCCGCTGCCCGTTCCTCTTCCGAGCCAGGCACCCGTTCGGCGTCTGTCGGCCCCCGCTGGGCAGGGATGGCCGGCGCGGCAGCCGTCGTCCTCACCTGAGCGCGAGTGTCGTCCGTTGAGGTCATGGCCCGCTCCACCGACTCCTGCGCCGACGCGCCACGGCGAGCGTTGTCGCCGGGCACCACCGGGCCACAGCGGCACCGGCACGTCCTTTCTGAACGCCTGCAGGCCCGCAGTCGTCATCCACCCCGGACGACTTGGCGTCGGCGCGGCGACCAAGAGCTTCGCGATTCCCCGGCGATTTCTGCGATCTGGTGGCTATCGATGCCCGGAAAGCCACGAGATCGCAGAAGTCTCGGAGCGTAGGGCAGTCGCCCTGAGTGGGCCGTTCAGTGCGAACGGGGGGTGGCCGACGGCGCGCCTCCACAGCCGGTGGAAAGCGCTGTGACGTAATGCCCTGATGGGCCATGGCGAGGCTCAGGAGCGGGGGCTGTGGGCGATACCGCCCGCGGCGTTGTCCGCGTGGCTGGAGCTGCAGGCCCGGTTCGAGGAAGTCGGCACCGTCGAGTGCCAACAGCAGGACCATGCGGCCTGGTGGCCAGACAAGCGCGACCTCAACTCGCCGGCGACCCACGGCGCCATCGCGGCCTGCCGGCGCTGCCCACTTCGCGGCCCGTGTGCCCAGTACGCGATCGCGGCCGACGAGCGGTTCGGTGTGTGGGGCGGTACGACGCCGGACCAGCGGCGGGAGGCGGCGTCTTGACGTTCCTTGCGCCATTCGGGAACCCATGCGTCTCCCACCCCAGAGCCGACCATCGGAATACGAAGGGTGAGAGGCGCGCCCGTCCGACGCGGCGCCGCTGTGACCTGTGTTCCTGGCCGCAGAACGGTGCCATGGTTTCTCCCTCAGCTGAGGTCCCGCGGGGGCGCCGAGGGGACGATTCGCCGCTCACAAGGAAGTGGACGCCATGGCAGCTGACACAGGTGCCGTAGGGATTCCGACCTGGATGCACAGGTATGTCGAGGCATGGAACAGCCACGACCCGGCCAAGGTCCTCGCCTGCATGACCGAGGACGTCATCCGGGACGACAAGGGAGTGGGTGAACGCTTGCAAGGAGCCGATGCGCTCCGCCAGGGGATCGCCGACGTGGCGGAGAACTTCTCCAGCGACTACCGCATCGATCTTGGTGAGCTGATCCTCGCGACTGATGAGATGTACGCCGCGGAGTGGACGATGTCGGGCACCAATGACCGGGAGGACAAGGCGCGAGGCCTACCGAACACCGGCCGCCGGTTCCGCATCCAGGGGTTGTCGATCGGGCTGCTGCGCGACGGGAAGGTGGCCGAGGAGCGCCTGTACTACAACATGGCCGACTACCTCACCCAGGTCGGGCTGATGCCGCAAGCGCCAGCGCCGGCCACCGTCTGACTGACCTCGCGTCGGAGTCGCCTCCTCGGGGCGTTCACGGTGAGCCGGCAGACTGCGCGTTCTCCGTTTGGTGCACCGTGGCTCGGTACTCGAACCACGTCCGCCCTCGGCCGTCGATGGCGGTGATCGGCCCGGTGACCTCGAATGTCGACCAGTCCGCCGCTGCGTGCTAATCGAGCAGGAGGTACCGGAGCTGTGCCCGCAGACCGGCCGCGGCGCGCTCGAGGTGCTCGTAGGGCAGTGCGGTCGTCGCTGAGACCTCCATTCAGATGGAGGCCGCGATGATGGCGGCACAGATCCAGAACACCACGCCCAGACCGAACAGCACGAGCCAGATGATGCCGATGACGTAGAGCAGTCGTGTGTGCTTGCGGATGTCCTGCAAAGCCTCGGTGTGCAGATGGAGCCACTCCTGCATCTCTCTTGATGCGCCTCGTGTGCCGTCTGCCCGCGACGTTGGCCGGGGACCGTAGGGCCTGGCCGCGATACAGGGCACGGGTCGATCACGGCTCGTCACACCATCGGGCGAGTCGAAGTGAACTGGCGAGTCGAGTGGCCGAATCGAACGCGTGTGCGAGCCCGTCCGCCTGCTTGAGGAGCGTCGCTTCGACCCGCCCCGGCCCGTCGAGGTCGAGCTAAGCGGCCACCGGTGGCCGGGCATCTAGCACCCCTGGCGCCTCTGCGACGACGCCCGGTGATGGATGGCCGACGTCGAGTTCACGGCCGTCCACGAGTGGGGGCGGGGCAAGCATGTGCCGGTTGTGTCGCCGGAGAGGGTGAGGCCGCTGTAGAGGCGCCCTATTGCCTGGCATCTCCGCTTACCGTCTCGACGTGCCGCTGATCTATCACGTGGGCGGTCCGCGTGACGGGGACCTCGATGACTTGCCGGAAAGGGCACTGGCCACATCGCTGCTCGTCTACGACGGCCCCCGGTGGCTCGGCGTCTACGAACGATCGAGCCCGCAGCAGGTGAAGGAGACCCCACGCGGCCCGGCTGAGGTCTGGGTCGCCCGAGAGTAGAAGGCTCAGCCCAGCGCGCTGGGGTGCCGCGACGCCGACTTCCCCTGCTGCAAATGCTCCTCTGGTCGCGAAGCGAGCAGCCGCCGGTGCGCCGCTCGACGCGCCAGGCGCCCATGCTCTTCCGGCCGCATCGCCTGACGAGCCCGCAACTCCAACAGCATCGCGGTCTCCCGGTGCAGCGCGATCTGCCGCAGCACCTCCAGCACCTCTTGGTCGACGCTCACGGGAGGCGTCAGAGACGACTGGTCGGGGCCTCGACGAGACGGCACGCGTCGATGGTGGCGGCGCGTGATCAACGCGGCGAGTCGACCTTGGTGTAACCGCGCAAGGGGCTCAGCAAGCGATCGGCAATCTCACGCCGCCCAGGTCGCCCTGTGTACGTGCAACTGGTGTCGACGCTGCGTCAACGACCCGCCCGACCGCATCCGTTCGAGTTCCGCCCTTCTTGTGCTTGCCTTGCGGCTCTGATTGCGTGCACTGCCCGGCGCCTGCCCGGGTGGGGGACAACAATCGGGAAGGACTGAGCCAGTGCGCAGAGTGGTCACCTTGACGGTGGCGACGGCCGGCCTTGTCGTCGGTCTTGCCTCGGCGGCTTCGGCAGACCCTAAAGGAGATGTTTTCTCCCTGACTTGCGGTGGAGCCACCTACGAAATCGTGGTCGCCGGCAACGGTCAATGGACCCCGGCGCATGTCATCGGCTCGACGGAAATCTTCGTTCCGGTCACGATCGGGGACTTCACGTTCGAGGCTGAACTCCCGACAGGCGAGGTGATCGAGGCAAGCTTGCCGGGCTTTGAGGCCAAGGGCAACGGCAACGCGGCTGGGCCGCAGGAGGATCAGACCTGCACCTTCACGGCCAGTGAGACTCTTGCTGAGGCGGTGGTTGACCCTGATTTCGGTGAACTGCCGGCCGGTACGACGGTCACCTTCTCGGGCGTCGTCACCGGATTCTTCACCGGAGGGCCGGCGTAAGCGCCCCCCAAGGCAACTGAGCCCCGCCATCGCGATGACGGCGGCGCTCAGTTGCAGGTGGTCGCTGATGAGGACTTGGCGATCGACCAGGGCCCATCGGCCTCGATCGTGGGCACCAGCGTTCCAGCTGGCAGCAGCGTCTGACCGGAGTAGGCCCCGACCTCGTTGACGAGGAGGTCCTGGTTATCGCCAATCGTGAAGATCGCAAAGTTGGACTCGCCCTGGTGAGTCAGTGTCACCGGCGTGAGCCCCTCGGCGGCACCCGCTACCCAGACCACCGCAGCGCCCTGACCGGTAAGAGGTGCAACGCCATCCCATCGAGGTGCGGCGGTCAGGGGAGCTGAGGTGACGCTCCAGTCGCCGTCAGCCTCAATCCGGAGGGCAGCGGCCTCCTCACCTTCGAAGAAGTTGAGCGGGAGAACGCCCGAGTACGACCCGATCTCGTTGACGAGGAGGTCGATGTCCTGACCCTGGTCGTTCACCGAGAAGACGACGAAGTTGGACGAGCCCGAGTGCGTGCGCGCCTCCGGTGGCAGACCCGCGGCCGGTGCTGGAGGCGCCGGCGGAGTGGTTGACCGAGGCATCGATGCGCTCGTGGAGGTTCGTGGAGCCGAGGACGAGGTTCGATCCTCGGATGCTGCATCCGTCGTCCGCGACGCAGCCGAGCTGGTGGTTTTGCCATGGGAGCCCTGGCCGACCACGCCGCCGATGGCGACGAGCACGACGAAGACGGCAACCCACAACCACCATTGCTTGACCACGGGCTTCTTGGCAGCTGGCGCCCGGGGCAGGTACCCGAGGTTCTGCTCAAGCATCTGCGCTGCCCCTGACGGGCTGGGCTGCGATGCTGGACCAGCCGGAGGCGGGCCGGGGACGGCCTGCCCTGTCTGTGGCGCGTCCCATGCTGGTACGGCGGCTGTTGGCCGTTGGTCACAGGTGGTCTCCCCGTTTCCAATCGACGCCGTGTCATATCGGCAGCCCGGCCAAGGATTAGGGAGGAGTGAAGGGGGAGGAAGGGGAGGGGCGCGACTCAGCGCGCCGTGACCTCTCCGCAGTACTCAAACCACAGCCGCCCAGGTGGTCGCGGGACCCTTCGGGGCCGGCCACCTTCATCGTCGCCCAGTCCGGCGTCGCGCCTTGTTCAAGCAAGAGGTGGCGAAGCTGTGCTCTCAGGCCGGCAGTAGCGCGCTTGAGGTGCTCATCGGGAAGCGCGGTCGTCGCCGTCACGGTGGGCACGGCCTGAGCGTCGCTGACTGCGAGCGCCGGGGGCCGATCTCGCCAGGGCTGGCCACCCCATCGAGCTAGCCGACGGAGGGGCGTCAGACGGCGACCCATACCCCGGCCGTCTTCCATCGGGAGCGCATGGTGCGCAGGTCCTGAATGGCGTAGCGCCGGTCGCCGCCGTCTGGAGAGATCTAGGTGCGGGGTAGGTGGCCGGCGACGTCCCACTCGGGATGGTGTGCACCTTGACGACGGTGATCCGCGCCGCCTCGGCCGGGGTCAGCAGCTGCAGCGGATCCACGGTGAGTTTCACAGCCGACTCCTGTGGATCCGACGACACCCGCCCGACTCCAGGCTCGAGAGGCGTGGCGGGACACGCACGCCGAGCCGCTACCGAACCTGCCGGCCAGGGAGCGGATCGCGCTGTCCAACATGGACGTTCCGCCCGCGCTGGTGGAGGCCAAGCGACGAGCGCCCAAGGCGCTGCCGGAGTGGCGACGGAAGCAGCTCGCCCGCGGGATCACTGGCCCCCGGCAAGTGCTCAGTGAGGATTGAGCGGGTCGGGGGATATCGGTCGGCTCGGCCGCGATACAACGCGATGAAGCGGAGTCGGCTTTTGTAACCAATCGGGGTGACAAGCGTTCCGCCGGCGGCGGCTGCCCCGGTCGATCGAAAACGCTGTCAGGCGTCGAGCGATTACGTCGCGTAGATCATGAAGCGGCAACCGGTCAAGACCACCTCAGATATTCGCCCATTGGGAGTGGCAAGACTCCTAGTTCTCGCTTGCCGTTGCTGGTCGTCCAGGCGCACAGGGTCTTGCGATCAATGAGCTGATGCCAGTTGACTGCGCGAGCCCCAATAGATGCAGGTGTTTCGCCTCTTGGACGCCGATCAGGTCAGGACGGGGAGACGTGAGACGTTCTAGCTTTGCCGCGGCCATGGTCATAGCAGTTGTCTCGACCATTCTTGGCTCTTGGTCGTCGGCTGCCGCGGCACCGAGCACGCAGGGCACTCGGCCGGTCATCGTGGTGTTCCACGACGGCGTCGATGCGGCCAGGGTGTCCGCCGAGCACGCGCGCGCCTCGGGGGTGGCCCCGGACTTCGTCTACCGAGCGGCGCTGCGTGGCTACGCGGCGAGGTTGCCCGAGGCGCGGATCCAGCAACTGCTGGCAGATCCCCGTGTGCAGTCCGTGCAACCGGACGCCGTCGTCCAGGCCCCGAAGACCGCCCCGACCGTGGAGCCGCCTCAGCCGGCGCAGATCGTGTCGAACGGGGTGAGCCGAGTGGGCGCGCTGTCCAGCCGGACGGCGCGCATCGACGGGCGGGACCAACGGGTGGACGTCGACATCGCCGTCCTGGACACCGGCATCCAACCCGACCACCCCGACCTCAACGTGGTGGGCGGCGTGGACTGCGCCCCCGGGCAGGGCTATGCCGACCACAGCGGCCACGGCACCATGGCCGCGGGCTTCGCCGGCGCGATCGACAACGCCATCGGACGCGTCGGGGTCGCCCCCGGCGCCCGCATGTGGGCAGTACGGGTCTCAGATGACAGCGGGTTTATTGCGGACTCGTGGCTGCTGTGCGGGCTGGACTGGGTGACCGCGAACGCCGGGATCATCGACGTCGCCAACCTCAGCCTGGGCGGCCCCATCGGAGGGCGCGGAGGCACCGACGTGGACTGCGCCCCGCCCACCACCAACGCCGTCCTCGCCGCGGTCTGTGCCGCGACGCACGCCGGCGTCACGCTCGCCGTCGCAGCGGGCAACGAGTCGCAGGACACGGCCGGGCTCGAACCGGCGGCCTTCCCCTCGGTCATCACCGTCTCGGCGATCTTCGACAGCGACGGCCGCCCCGGAGGCCGGGGACCGGCCAGCGTGTGCATCCCCGGCGAGGTCGACGACACCTTCGCCTTCTTCTCCAACTACGGCGCCGCCGTCGATCTCGCGGCGCCGGGCATGTGCATCAGCTCGACCTACATCGGCAGCCAGTACGCCGTGGACTCCGGCACCAGTTTCGCCGCTCCGCTGGTCGCGGGCGCGGCGGCCCTTTATCTGGCGAGGAACCCGAACGCCACGCCGGCCCAGGTGCGTCAAGCGCTCGTGGCGAACGGTGAACGCGGCCCCATCCCCGAGGACCCAGACACGTTCCCGGAACCGGTCCTCAACGTGTCGAGGTTCTGAATCTCCCGGTGCAACCCGCAGGGCCACATGCAGAACTGGAGGGTCGGCCGTATTCGACCTCGGCGATAAGGAAGCGTGCGAGCCGGCCCACCTCGGCCATCCATCCGCGAGTGTCGTCGCACAGCCGCCAGGCCCACTGGTAGCCGGCGTGCCACTTCCCGTCGTGCGCGACCTCAACCATCCGGCGCGGGTCGAACCTCTGCTCGTCGACGACGCGAACGGGGCCGCTCTGCACGCGCCCATTCTGAGGTCGCCGCGGCTTCCCCCCGCATCGTCACGGGAGGCCGGAGTAGAGGTCGAGGGTCATGGCCGCCGAGGCGAGGCAGCCGTGTGCCGGAGGTCGTGCGGTCTGACGTCGGTCAGGCCGGCCGCGCGGACTGCGGGATCGAACACCGCCCGACGCCGGTTGCGCAGTCGCAGAGGTGTGCCAGCGGGCGTGGTGAACAGCAGTTCGTCGCCGCGCTGCCCTCGCAACGGCGGGCCAGCGACTCCGTGACGGCCGCCGGCAGAGGCACCGTTCGCTGCTGAGGGGTCTCCGGTGCGGCGAACTCGAGAACGCCCGCCACGTAGGTGGCGAGCAGCTGGCTGCTAAGCCAGCCCGCCGGTGGCCAGGGGCCGGCAGGCGGCCGACGAGTGTGCGGAGAGGGCGCTCTGACCCCGAGGGGAGCAGTTCACCGGCTGTTCGTTTGACGGGTGGCCAGTGTCTCGATCTCATCAGTCCGTGCTGACATCATCGGTGACTGACGAGCTGCTCCGGGCCCTGGCCGACCCCACGCGAGCGCGGATCGTCGAGTTGCTCGCTGGTGAGCAGCTGTGCGTCTGCCACCTGGTCGAGGAGATCGGTGCGAAGCAGACCAACCTGAGCAACCACCTGAGAGTGCTGCGGGAACTCGGGGTGGTCGAGGCAGAACCGGCGGGCCGCTTCACCTACTACCGGCTGAAGAGCGCGGTGCTGGAGGCGGTCTCGGCGCACTACGCCCAGCTGGCGTCCCGTTCCCGCCTGGCGCTGGCGGTGAAGCGACCGTGCGAGTGAGCCTGCTGGCCCGCCAGGGTCTCGCCGAGTTCCTCGGCTCGGCCGGGCTGGTCACCGTGGTGATCGGCTCGGGCATCGCCGCGCAGCGTCTGTCGACCGACACCGGTCTCCAGTTGCTGGAGAACGCACTGATCACCGGCGCCGGGCTCGTGGCGCTCATCCTCGCCTTCGGTCCGGTCTCCGGCGGGCACTTCAACCCGGTCGTCACCCTGGCCGACCGGGTCTTCGGTGGGGTCAGCACCCGGCAGGTCGTCGTGTACCTGCCGGTACAGGTCGCCGGTGGGGTGGTCGGCGCGATCCTGGCGAACCTGATGTTCGACTTGCCGGCGGTGACCATCTCCACCCACGAGCGGTCGTCCGGGGCGCTGTGGCTGTCCGAGGCGCTGGCCACCTTCGGCCTGGTTCTGCTCATCTTCGGCCTGGTCCGCGCGGGGCGCGCGTCGATGGCCGCCTTCGCGGTCGGTGCGTACATCACCGCTGCGTACTTCTGGTCGTCCTCCACCAGCTTCGCCAACCCCATGATCGACATAGCCCGGATGCTGTCCGACACCTTCGCCGGCATCGCCCCGTCCTCGGTGCCGATGTTCGTGCTCATGCAACTCGTCGGTGGTGCCGCTGGCGTGGCAGCTGTTGCGGTGCTCTATCCGCGGATCTCCAGCCGCGCCGCCGAGGCCGTCGTCCCCCATGAACTGCCCAGCTCGTCCAGTTCCGGCGCAGTTCCGCCGGACTCTTCGGGTGCCGACGTCGTCGGCGCCGATTCCCGCCCCACGCCCCCGCGGGCGCAGGAAGGAGCGCGGCCATGACCGCGAGCTCGCCCGGTCCGGCCGAGCAGGCCGCCCGCGATCTGCAGGTGCAGCGGATCATCGACGACCTGGTCCGCGACTACGACGACCGCTTTCCCCGGGACGAGGTCGAAGCGGTCTACCGCGACAGCTACGACCGGCTCACCCGGACTGCCCGGGTCAGCACCTTCCTCCCGGTCCTGGCCGGCCGCTTCGCCTGCGAACGGCTCGACGCCCGCGCCCTGGCCCAGGGCAAGCGCGCCCGCCGTGCGCCCGGCGTCCTGTTCGTCTGCGTGCACAACGCCGGCCGGTCGCAGATGGCCGCCGCGCTGCTGCGGCACTACGCCGGCTCCGCGGTGCACGTCTACACCGCCGGATCGGATCCCGCCGAGAAGATCCACTCGGAGGTCACCGCTGCGATGACCGACGTCGGGCTGAACCTGCAGCAGGAGTTCCCGAAGCCGCTGACCCACGACGTGCTCTCCGCCGCGGACGTCGTCGTGACGCTCGGCTGCGGCGACGAGTGCCCGGTCGTACCCGGCCGGCGTTACGAGGACTGGGCGGTCGCCGACCCCGCCGGTGCCGGTGCGCCGGACGTCGCCGCGATCCGTGCCGACCTCGATGCGCGCGTGCGGGACCTGATCGCCTCGCTGCTGCCGGACCTCGACCTGCCCGCCGCGGTGGTGCCGCAGGCGCCCGTTCCGACGCGGTGAGCGGTGGCCTGCGGCTGGCCGTGATCGGTGGATCCGACGCCGGCATCTCCGCCGCTCTCCGCGCCCGAGAGCTCGATCCGGCCACGGACGTGACCGTGGTCGTCGCTGACGCGTACCCGAACTACTCCATCTGCGGGATCCCGTACTACGTCTCCGGTGAGGTCGGGCACTGGCGCAACCTGGCGCACCGAACCGCCGCGGAGCTCGAGGCCACCGGCATGCGCCTGCGGCTGAACACCCGCGCCACGGCCATCGACGTCGCCGGGCACAGGGTGGCGGTCCGGGACGGCGACGGCATCACCTCCGCGGTGGAGTACGACCGGCTGGTCGTCGGCACCGGCGCGCACCCGGTCCGCCCACCCATCCAGGGGCTCACCGGCCCCGAGCCGCTGGGTCCCGACGACGGCGTGCACCTGCTGCACACCATGCACGACACCTTCGCGTTCATGGCCACTCTGGAGCGGACGAGGGCGCGTTCCGCGCTGATCGTGGGCGCCGGCTACGTGGGCCTCGAGATGGCCGAAGCACTGACCACTCGCGGTCTCACGGTGCACCAGGTCGAGATGCTGCCCGAGGTGCTGCCCACCGTGGATCCCGAACTCGGCGGCGTCGTCCGCACCGAGCTGACCAAGCGCGGGGTGCAGGTCACCACCGGCGTGGTGGTGAGCCGCATCGGGCGGGCGCGAGAGGGCGCCGCAGGCCGGCTGCTCGTCGAAGCTCGTCCGGTGGACCAGGAAGGCGGCGTCGACTGGAACGTCGACCTCGTGCTGATCAGCGTGGGCGTGCAGCCGGACACCGAACTGCTCGTCGATGCCGGTGCCGCCACCGGCATGCGTGGTGCCGTCCTCGTCGACGAGGGCATGGCCACCGGGTTACCGGACGTGTGGGCGGCCGGGGACTGCGTGGTGACCCACCACCGCCTGGCCGGGACGACGTACCTGCCGCTGGGCACGACCGCGCACAAGCAGGGCCGCGTGGCGGGGGAGAACGCCCTCGGCGGCGCCGCCCGGTTCGCCGGCAGCCTCGGCACCCAGGTGGTCAAGGTCTTCGACCTCGTCGCCTCACGCACCGGCCTTCGCGAGCACGAGGCCACGGCGGCCGGCTACACGCCGGTGTCCACGACCACTGTCGCCGACGACCACAAGGCCTACTACCCCGGCGCACAGCCGATCACGATCCGGGTGACCGGCGACGCCGCCACCGGGCGCCTCCTGGGCGCGCAGCTCATCGGGGCCCGGGGCACCGAGACCGCCAAGCGCGTCGACACCTACGCCACCGCGCTGTTCCACCGCATGACGGTCGACGACGTCGCCGCCCTCGATCTCTCCTACACACCGCCGCTGGGCTCACCGTGGGACGCCGTCCAGATCGCCGCCCAGGCATGGGTCCGCGAGCACGCGCCCACGCGGCTGCCCGCAGTCCGGTCGTCCGTGGCATGAGCGACCACCTGAGCCCGGACGCCGCCCGACCGCGGGTGCTCTTCGTGTGCACCCACAACGCCGGCCGCAGCGCCCTCGCCGCGGCGCTGGCCGCGCACCACGCCGTCGACCGCATCGACGTCGACTCCGCGGGAACCGACCCCGATCCGGCGCCGAGTCCGGCAACGATCGCCACCTTGGCCGAGCTCAGCATCGACGCCGCTGCACACCGTCCCTCGGCGGTCACCGCCGACCGCATCGCCGCCGCCGACGTCGTCGTCGCCATGAAACCGGGCCTCGATCTGCCCCAGGTCGACGGCGTGCGCTACGAGACCTGGGCGCTGCCCGACCCCGCGGGTTGGGATGCCGAAGGCCTCAGGCCGCTACGCGACGAGATCGACCGTCGTGTCCGCACCCTCATCTCCGACCTGACCTTCCGGCGCGACGGCGCCGGCTCCCCGGAAGGACGCCAGTGACCGACCGACCCACCGTTCTCTACGCCTGCATCCACAACTCCGGCCGTTCCGTGGCTGCACAGGTGCTCACCCGGCACTACGCCGAGGGCGCCGTCGACGTCCGATCGGCCGGCTCGGAGCCCGGCGCCGGGGTGAACCCGGTCGTGGCCCAGGTGCTTGCCGAACGCGGTCTCCCAGTCACCGACCACACACCGACGAAGCTGGACACCGAACTGGTCCGGGGCGCCGACGTCGTCATCACCATGGGCTGCGGCGAGACGTGCCCGGTCTTCCCGGGCAAGCGCTACGAGGACTGGCCCGTCGACGACCCGGCTGGCCAGGATGTGGAGACCGTCCGAGGGATCGTCGACGACATCGACGCCCGAGTGCGTGACTTGCTCCGAGAACTGGAGAAGGCAGCGATCTCCTCCTGACGATGCCATCGGGGGGACCTCAGGAAGATCGGTTGCCCACTGCAGCCACCTGCTCGTGCCGCAACTGAAGGCACTGGCCGATCCGACCGGCTGCACCTGCTGCTGCTCGCCGAGCGGTCGCACACCGTCCGCGAGCTCACCGGCGCCGCCCCGCCTGCTCGCAACTCTGGCCACCAGGACGCCGGAAGGCGCCGACGCCTGCTGCTCGGGATAGGAGGATTCGTGCTTGACCTTGGACTCCGCTCCAAGGTCTAGCGTCGATCGCATGACCACGACGGCCGTGCGCGGACTGCGAGTCTCGGAACTGGCCGCTGCCGTCGGGGTGTCACCGGACACCATCCGGTACTACGAGCGCGCCGGCCTGCTGCCTTCTCCCGAGCGGACCCCGGCTGGCTACCGCAGCTATGACGCAGGCGCGGTCGACCGCCTGAAGTTCATCCAAGGAGCCCAGCGGCTCGGCCTCCGCCTGGCCGACATCCGCGACCTGCTCGCCGTCCGCGACACCGGGACCTGTCCCTGCGAGCCTGCCGAAGACCTTCTCCGACGTCGGCTGGCCGAGGTGGACGCGGAGATCGCGCGGCTCGTCACCCTCCGCCAGGAGATCGCCGCCATGGCCGACGCTCTGCCGGCCGCCGACTGTCCTCCTCCGAGCCCCGGCACTTGGTGCCCTCCTGAGGGAGGAGGTGACCCACGATGCTCGAGTTGACCTGCAGCTGCGACCCCGACAGCTGTGACGAGGCCTGCGAGTGCGACTGCGACTGCTGATCAGGGCATGCATGGAGGCGCCGGGCACCCGGGACCGGCTGCCGCCGCCACGGTGGACCAGCGGTGTCGCCACACCTTCACGGCCGAGGCCAGCAGCAGTGCGACGAGCACCGGAATCAGCACGCCCGTCGGCACGACGCCGAGCAGCAGGCCGCCGGCGACGGCGCCGGCGATCGAGCCGGCGGCCATCACGAGGACGAACCGCCCGTTCGCGCGGACGACCCGAAAGCTCTGGTCCCGGCTGTACCGCGCGAAGGCCACGAGCATCGTCGGAAGGGATACCGCGAGGGACAGGCTCCCGGCCAGCTTCAGCTCGACGCCGTAGAGCAGCACGATCGTCGGGATCAGCAGCTCGCCGCCTGCGACGCCCATCAGCGCGGCGACGACGCCGATCGCCAGACCGGCGGCCAGTCCGACGAGGAACCGCCCCCAGCCGGTGAGGCCGAGCGCGTGCACGGTCCCGAGGTGATCGGCCGCCAGAGCCACCGCGATGAGCACGAGGAGCGCGGAGAGCACCCGGTACAAGACGGCGGACCGCATCCTGGTCGCCCAGGTGGCTCCCAGGTACGCGCCCACGAGGCTGCCGACGAGGAGATTGACGATCACCTCCCAGTGGGCGGCGATCGTCGGCAGCGGAACGGCCGCCAGCCTGGCCGGCAGGGCGACGACGACCACGATCAGGCTCATGGTCTTGTTGAGGATCACCGCCTGCAGTGCGATGAAGCCGAAGAGCCCGATGAGCAGCGGCAGCCGGAACTCCGCCCCGCCCAGGCCGATCATCCCCCCGAGCACGCCGATGCCCGCCCCCGTGGCGAAGGCGGCGATCGGCGAGCGCGTGATCGTGGCTCCCGCGGCTTCCCCTTCCGGGGCCGGACCAGGGCCGACCACGGCTACCGACGCGGTCGAGCAGGAGACGTCACGGCGGGACCGTAACGGGACCTCGGATCAGTGGCCATGGCGCCCACAGGACGCCCACAGGCGGGCCGCTCCTGACCGTTACCCGCCATCGATGCCCAACGGTGTCTTCCCGGGTGGCACCGAACGTGCGGGACGAAGGCCCACGCCAGAGGAGCGTCTCGGGCAGGCTGTCGATCCGCGGGTTGCGGGTTCCATCCCCACGGGGCCCACCCACGGCACGGTGGACGGCGGGTGACCGATGACTCCGGCCCGATGTCGCGGTCACCCTCGTGTGCGCGACGCAGGAGGAGCGACATGGCGGTGATCGAGGACGTCCGGCCGCTGGGCGCCGGGCTGGAGCGCTCGTACGAGGTGTACGTGCGCGGCCGGCTGAAGTTCCGCGTCGGGCAGCTCGTCTACGTGGCGTTCTCCCCGGACGAGAGCGTGATGGGCTTCGCGTTCCCCAAGGAGGAGCGGGAGGCGCTGGTGCGGGGCGAGCCGCACAAGTTCTCCCTGCCGGCGGCGTCGGACCTGAGGTTCCACTGGGTGCACGCCGCCCTCGCCGCGCTCGATCCGAGCGAGGCCCGCGAGCTCGTCGTCGACGCCTGGCGGATGGTCGTCCCCGCCAAGGTCTCCCGCGCCTACGACCTCGTCCACCCGCTCGGCCCGGGCTGAGGCCCGCCCGGCCCCCACCCCGGCCTGCGTTCCGGCAGCATGGCGCACCGTGCCGAGGGCCCCCGTCCGCGCAGGTGACGAGCTGATCACCACCATCGCCCCGCGTGCCAGGGCCCGGCTGCTCGCCGGGGTCTACGCCGGGTGCGCCGTGGGGATCGCCGTGATCGTCGCGCTGCTGGCCCCGGCGTCGCCGTGGGGGCTGGTGATCGTGGGCCCCGTGATCGTCCTGTTCGCGCTGATCGCTGTCCGCCACGCCCGCGAGCTCACCCACCGGACGGTGCTCACGTCGTCCCAGCTGGTCCACCCGGGCCGGTTGCTCGGCTGGCGCACCGTCGAGCTGGCCGATGTCGTCTCCGTCGCGATGCACCACGAGGCCGATCACGAGACGGGGGTCGAGTGGGAGCTCCGGATCGCGACGGCCGACGGAGGGTCGGTCGCGCTCCCGGTGGACGAGCACCCCCGGCTCCTGGGCTGGGCGCCGTCGCGGTTGAACGACGCCGAGGCCGAGCAGGAGTGGCGGGCGGTGCGCGACGGCGGTGGCGGCCCGGTCGCGGTGATCGCCGCGCAGGTGCGCGCCGTGCAGGGACCGGACGGTCCGCTCGCACGCCCGCCCGCCTCGGGTTGAGGACGAGGTGCGGTCAGGTCGCCGAGACGGCCTCGATGGCGGCCATCGCCTGGTCGCGCAGCCCCTCGGGGATGGGCGCCGATCCCGCGACCTCGGCCGCCGCGCCCTGGCCCTCCTCGCTGACGACGTGGGTGAGGAACGCCTGCAGCCGCTCGACCAGCGCCGCGTCGTCGTAGCGCAGGCACCCGATGTGGTAGCTGACGAGAACGATCGGGTACTCGCCGGATCCCTCGGTGTCCCGCTCGATCTCGATCACGTGGTCGTGCTCCCCGCGGCCCTCGGCCCGGGGTGAGTTCGACACGACGGCGGCAGCGGCCTCGGCCGACGGGCGCACGAACCCGCCGCCCACCCCGACGGCGACGACGCCGAGGTCCGCGACCTGGCTGAGGTCGGCGTAGCCGATCGTGCCCTCCCCGCCGCCCACGGCGGCCACCACACCGGAGTTGCCCTGGGCGGACTCGCCCTGCTCCAACGGCCAGCTCCCGTCCGGCTCGTACGGCCACGCCTCGGGTGCGGCGCCGGCGAGGTAGTCGGTGAAGTTCTGCGTCGTCCCGGACTCGTCGCTGCGGTGCACCGCGGTGATGCGCAGGTCCGGCAGGGCCACCTCGAGGTTGTCCGCGGCGACGGCGGGGTCGCGCCACGTGGTGATCCGGCCGGTGAAGATCCCGGCCACCGTCGCCGGCGAGAGGTTGAGCTGCTCGACGCCCTCGAGGTTGTGCACGATCGCGATGGGGGAGATGTAGTTCGGCAGCTCGAAGACACCGTCCGGACCGCAGCGCTGCGCGGCCTGCGCCAGCTCCTCGTCGTCCAGGGCGGCGTCCGACCCCGCGAAGTCGAGGCCGCCGGCCAGGAACTGCTCGCGGCCCCCGCCCGAGCCGACCGGGTCGTAGCTGACGTCGACGTCGGGCTGCACGGCGCTGAACCCCGCGGTCCAGCCCTGCATCGCCGCCTGCTGCGCGCTGGACCCGGCCCCGACGAGGGTGCCGGTCAGCCGGGGGCCGTCAGCGGCCGCGCTGCCGCGCTCGTTCGGCGGGACGTAGTTGGCCGCGAAGACGACGATGCCGGCCACGGCGGCCACGCCCACGAGTCCCGCGATCCTGGCCCGTACCCCCACTGCTGCCTTCCCGCCGCTCGGCCGCTCCCGCCCCAGTGTGCGGGACGCGGTGGTTGTCGACATCTGCCAGTTCCGGCGCGCCGGTTCTCGCAGGCTCGCCCGTGCCGCGTGCCGGTCCGGTTCCGCACCCGGGGGCAGGGTGGACGGCGTGACCGTCGTCCCCCTGCCCACCACCAGCCGCTGGGCCGGCGACGTCCGCGAGGACGGTCGGGCGGTGCGGGCGACCGCGCACCCCGACGAGGGCTTCCTCACCCTGAGCGTCTGGAAGGACGACACCTGCGCCGGCACGGTGCAGCTCGCCCCGGCCGAGATCGCGGGCCTGGTCGCCCGGCTCACCGAGTGCCTCGTGCAGCTGGCCGCGCCGGAGGCCGCCCGGCGTCACGACGTGCGGGCCGACGACCGGTCCTGACCCGGCGCGCGGGGCAGCTCCCGCGCCTGCTCGGACACCGCGGCCAGCACGGTCCGCAGCGCCGGCGCCGTCGGGCCCTCCCGCGTGACGACGACGAGCCGGCGACCCACGGCGGCGTCGGCGACGTCCCGGACCGCCAGCGCCGGGTCCTCCGGCGGGAGCGTGAGCGCCGGCATCAGCGCCACCGTGCCGGTCCGGCGCACGAGCTCGAGCTGCACGTCGGCGTCGTTCGAGCGGTGCCGCAGGTCGGGTTCGAAGCCGCCCAGGGAGCGGCAGGTGCCGACGACCATCGCGTGGTGACCGGTCCCGACCGCCGACGAGGTCCAGACGGCGTCGCGCAGGTCGCCGATCGGGACGGGGCGGCCGCTCGCCGCCGAGGGGTGCGCCGCCGGGAGCGCCAGCCGCAGCGGCTCCTCGTGCAGCAGCTCGAAGCGGAGCCCGGCGGGCCGGGGGCGCGGGTGGCCGTCGTACTCGTCGCTGACCACCAGGTCCAGCGCGCCGAGCCGCAGCTCGGGCAGGGCCTGCTCGAGCTCGAGCTCGGTGATCTCCAGGCGCACCCGCGGGTGCCCGGACATCAGCCGCGCGACGGCCGGGATGAGCAGGTGGCGGGTCGCCGACTGCAGCCCCCCGGCGCGCACCGTGCCGCGGACCTCGCCGGTCAGCGCGGCCAGGTCGGCCCGTGCCGCCTCGGCGGCCGCCAGCAGCACGCCCGCGTGCTGCGCCAGCAGGCGACCGGCATCGGTCAGCCGCACCCCGCGGCCGGCCCGCTCCAGCAGCCGCGCGCCGACCTCCTTCTCGAGGACGGCGAACTGCTGCGAGATCGCGGACGGCGTGTAGCCGAGCGCGGCGGCGACGGCGCCGAGGGTCCCGCGTTCCTCGAGCTCGCGCAGCATCCGCAACCGGCGCAGGTCCACGGCGATCATGCAGCACATCTTACGAATCAGGTCCAAGAATCGTCACTGGACGTGATGGATCGCCCGCTGCACCCTGGAGGCGTGGGACCGCTCCTCTGCCTGCTGTCGGCCGCGTGCTTCGGCGCGATGGCGATCTTCGGCAAGCTCGCCTACGACGCCGGCGTCTCGCCGACCGCGCTGGTCCTGGTCCGCTTCTCCCTGGCGGCCGTCCTGCTCGGCGCGCTGCTGCTGGCCCGGCCGGGACTGCGCGCCGGCCGCCCGGCCCCGTCGGCGGGTGCCGGCCCGGGCGCCCGGGGCCTGGTGCTCACCGCCCTCGGCCTGGGGGCCATCGGGTACGCGACCCAGGCGAGCCTCTACTTCTCCGCCCTCGAGCGGATCGACGCCTCGCTGCTGGCGCTGCTCTTCTACAGCTATCCGCTGCTCGTCACGCTGGGCGCCGTCCTCCTCGGCCGTGACCGGCTGACGCCCGGGCGGGCGGCCGCGCTCGCCGCCGCCACGGGCGGGACGCTGCTCGTGCTGCTCGGGGCCGGCGGGTTGCGGTTCGACCCGCTCGGGGTGGCGATGGCCGTCGGGACCGCCGTCACCTACACCGTCTACATCCTCGTCGCCGACACCGTCGTGCACCGGATGCCGCCGGTGGTGCTGTCCGCGCTGGTGATGGCCGGCGCCTCGCTGGCGCTCGCCGGCAAGGCGCTGCTGACCGGCGGCGTCGACCTCGGGTTCGCGGCCGCGGGGTGGTTGTGGCTGGCCTGCATCGCGGTCGTGTCCACCGTCGTGGCGATGCTCGCCTTCTTCGCGGGCCTGCGGCGGACCGGTGCCGCCACGGCGGCGATCCTCTCGACGTTCGAACCGGTGGTCACGGCGGCGCTGGCCGCGGTCGTGCTCGGGGAGTTCCTCACCCCGGTCCAGCTGCTCGGGGGGCTGCTGGTCCTGTCGTCCGTCGCCGTCCTCCAGCTGCGCGCCGGGCGGACGACGGCGCCGGCACCGGCCCGCAGCGCGGAACTGGAGCGCGTGCTCTAACAACCCGCATGGCTGAGCACCGTGCCCCCGTGCTGGACCTGTACGAGCGGCTGGAGCCGAAGCCGCTCGGGAGGCACCTGTTCTCCCTGGCGATCACGTGGAAGGCGCCGTGCTTCCGCAGCGTCCGCTCCCGGTTCGTCAGCCTGGCGCCGGGCAGGGGGGAGGTGCGGGCGCGCAACCGCCGCGCGGTGCGCAACCACATCGGCACGTCCACGCCATCGCCTGCTGCACCCTCGCCGAGCTGGCGGCCGGCACCACCATGGAGGCCACGCTCCCGGCGAGCCACCGCTGGATCCCCAAGGGCATGGCGGTCGCCTACCTCGCCAAGGCCGAGACCGACCTGCGCGCCGTCGCCACCGTGCCGGACCTCCCCGATCTGGCCGAGGGCGGGTCGCGGGAGGTGGTCGTCCCGTCGACGTCGTCGACACCGGCGGCCGGGTGGTCGTGCACGCCGACATCACCAGGTGGGTCTCCCCGAAGCGGCGCGAGGAGGCGGCGGTCGGTGCCCCGGCGGAGGCTGCACGCGCCTGGGGCCGTCCTCGACGCCGCCGAGGAGCTGCTCCTCGAGACCGGCCGCACCGGCCTGACCGTGCGGGCGCTGGCCGACCGGTCCGGTGCGTCGAACGGCAGCATCTACCACGCCTTCGGGTCGCTGGCACCGCCGGGCGGTGCAGTTCCTCGCCGTGCAGTCCGCAGCGGCCGCACGCGAGCCCGACGCCGTCCGGGCCGTCCAGGCCGCCGCCGACGCCCCGGCCCGCTTTGCCGAGCGCGAGCTCGCCGCGGCCCGGCAGCTGGTCTCGGTCCGCCGCGACGACCTGCTCACCGACGCCCTGCCCACCGATCTGGCCGCGGACCTCCGCGCGCTCGACGGGCGCCTGGTCGACCTGCTCCGGCAGCTGGCCCGCGGCCTCTGGGAAGTCGTCACCACCTGCGTCGTCCGGCTGCCCGAGGCCCTGCTGTTCCCCGACATCCGCGCCGGGTGCGTGCGCGAGCTGACCCGCGCGCAGCTGTCGGCCGCCGTGGCGGCGGTGCTGGGCTGCGGACCGCCCTGACACGCCGGGGGACGGCGTCGTCGGAGGTCGTCGACCGCCACGACCGGCGTGCCACGCTGCGGGAACGCCGTTCCTGTCGACAAGTGGCCGACGCAGGGGACGGGTCGTCGTCCGGCATCGGCGGTCCCGCAACGATTCGGGAACGCGGCCGCTGCGGCCGGTCGTGAGTGGCGTGCGGCACACGCGCGCGGCCCTACGTTTCTGCCACTGCCGCACGGACGCGGCGGTGGGGATGGAGCGGTGAACGGTGAGCTACGCGGGTGGTCTGTCCAGCGGTGAGGTCGTCCTCGGCGGTGTCGCCTGCCAGGGCTGGTGGCTGGTCGTGGACGAGGAGGGCGGTCCCGGCCGGCTGGTCGCCGGCCCCTTCCCGGACCGGGCCGAGGCGCGGTGGGCGGCCGCGACCTGCGGCGTGGACGGCGCCGTCCCGACCTACGGCTACCGCCGGGCCGACGGCGGGCTGAGCCGCCGGCCCTCGCCGGAGGACTGGGCGTGGCTGGCCCACCTCGGCGAGCAGCTCGACCGGCTGCCCGAGGACCGGGACGCGCAGATCGCCGACGAGGACCCGCTGACGACCCTGGTGGTCGAGGTCGCCGCGGCGGTCGCGGAGGCCGGCCTGCCGCTGCACGACGCCACGGGTGCGGCCGCTCCGCTCGGCGGGGCGTGCCTGACGCCCGAGCCGGCGCTCGGCGGCATCGTCGTCACCTGGCGCCAGCACGACCGGATGAGCGTCGACCAGGTGCACGGCGCCGCCGCCGACGCCCTCGCCCAGCAGGTGATGAACCGCGCCCTCGCCGATCTCCTCGCGCTGCGCGGCTTCGCCCTCGAGGCGCTGGACGGCGGGAGCGGTCACGTGGTGCGGTCGGCCTGAGCCCCGGCGCGCAGGGCGCGCCCCGCGAGTTCCCGGCCGGAGCGCGAGGCCCCGGCCGGGAACGGTTCAGCGGGCGACGGGGGTGGGGCGCGGGCTGGTGTCCGCCGCGGTCGCCGGCGCCTCCGGGAGCCGCAGCCGCTTGAGCAGCAGCGCGTTCACCGCGACCAGGAAGCTCGACCCCGACATGGTCAGCGCCGCGATCTCCGGCCGCAGCACCAGGCCGAACGCCGGCGCGAAGACCCCGGCCGCGATCGGCAGCGCGACGGCGTTGTAGCCGACGGCCCACGCGAGGTTCTGCCGCATCTTGCGCACCGTCGCCCGGCCGATCCGCAGCGCGATCGGGACGTCGAGCGGGTCGGACCGCACGAGGACGACGTCGGCGGTCTCGATGGCGACGTCGGTGCCGGCGCCGATCGCGATGCCGAGGTCGGCCTGGGCGAGCGCCGGCGCGTCGTTCACGCCGTCGCCGACCATGGCGACCCGCTTGCCGGCCCGCTGCAGCTGCGCGATCTGCTCCGCCTTGTCACCGGGGAGCACCTCGGCGACGACGGCGTCGATGCCGAGCTGGTCGGCGATGCGGCGGGCGGTGGCCTCGTCGTCGCCGCTGAGCATCACGACCTCCACCCCGAGGTCCCGCAGCTCCCGCACCGCGGCGGCCGAGGTCTCGCGGGCCGCGTCGGCGAGGGCGACGACCCCGACGGCGCGCCCGTCGACGGCCACCAGCACGGCGGTCCGCCCGGCGCCCGCCAGCTCGTCGCGCCGCGCCCCCAGGGCGCCGACGTCGACCCCTTCGCCGGCCATCAGCGCCGCGTTGCCCACGAGCACCCGCCGGCCGCCGACCACCGCGCTCGCGCCGTGCCCGGTGACGCTGCGGAACTCCCGGGCGGTCGGCGCCGCCACGCCGCGGGTCTCGGCGTACCGGACGACGGCCGTGGCCAGCGGGTGTTCCGACTCCCGCTCCACCGCGGCGGTCAGCGCCAGCAGGTCGTCCTCGTCCAGACCGTCGGCGACCACGTCGGTGACCTCGGGCTCGCCCCGGGTCAGGGTGCCGGTCTTGTCCATGACGACGGTGTCGATGCGGGCGGCGGCCTCCAGCGCCGCGGCGTTCTTGACCAGCACCCCGCGGCGCGCGCCGAGGCCGGTGCCCACCATGATCGCCGTCGGCGTGGCCAGCCCCAGCGCGTCGGGGCAGGTCACGACCACGACCGTGATGGCGAACAGGATCGCCGTGGCGAACGAGGCGCCCGACAGCAGCCAGGCCACCAGCGTGGCCCCACCGCCCAGCAGCGCCACGAACACCAGCCAGAACGCCGCCCGGTCGGCCAGCCGCTGCCCCGGTGCCTTGGAGTTCTGCGCCTCCTGGACCAGCGCCACGATCTGCGCCAGCGCGGTGTCGGCGCCGACCCGGGTCGCGCGGACCCGCAGCGTGCCGGTCGTGTTCACCGAGGCGCCGATCACCGCCGAGCCCGCGGTCTTGGGCACCGGCAGGCTCTCGCCGGTGACCATGGACTCGTCGACCTCCGACTCGCCGTCCTCCACCGTGCCGTCGACCGGGACCTTCGCTCCCGGCCGGACCAGCAGCAGGTCGCCGGCGACCACCTCGGCGGTCGGCACCTCCACCGGGACGCCGTCGCGCAGCACGACCGCCCGCGGGGGGGCCAGTTCGAGCAGTGCCCGGATGGCGTCGTTGGCCCCGCCGCGCGCCCGCATCTCGAACCAGTGGCCGAGGAGCACGAACGCGGTCAGCACCGAGGCGGCCTCGTAGAAGACCTCGCCGCCGCCGCTCAGCGTGACGGCGACGCTGTAGAGCCAGCCGGCGCCCACGGCGACGGCGACCAGCACCATCATGTCCAGCGTCCTGGCCCGCAGCGCCCGGTAGGCGCCCTCGAAGAAGATCCAGGCCGAGTAGAAGACCACCGGCAGCGACAGCAGCAACGAGAAGACGTCGTCGCGCAGCCCGAACGGCGCCGGGACCTCCCAGCCCAGCACCTCCCGCCCGATCGGCGACCACAGCAGGATCGGGATCGACAGGACGGCGGCCACGAGGAACCGGTTGCGCATGTCGCGGACCATGTCGTCCATCGACATCGAGCCGTGGTGCCCGCCGTGGCCCATCGCCTCGTGCTCCGGAGCGCGGGAGGCGTGCGGCTCGGCCGCGGGGTCGCAGACGTGCGCCGGGACCGACTGCCCCGCGCAGTGGAAACCGCAGTCGCGGACCCAGGCCGAGAGCTCGGCCACCGACGTGCGGTCGTCGTCGTAGGTGACGGTGGCGGTCTGGGCGACCGGGTTCGCCTCGACGTCCAGCACCCCGGGACGCCGGCCCAGCACCTGCTCGGCCACGACCTTCGACGAGGCCCACTGGACCCCGGAGACCTCGAGCACAGCAGTCGTGCGACTCATGTCTTCCTCCTCCGTCGACGCGAGAAGGTAATACCCCTAGGGGGTATACGCAAGGGCCCGGCGGCCTTCCCTGTTCCCGCCGGGTCCGCGATCCTCGGCGGAACGGCCGGCGGAGGTGGCGATGCCGATCTGGGACGGGACGCAGCTGCCCGAGACGGAGCAGTTCGACTACTGGCACGAGGTCATCTGCCGCGCCTTCGTGCCCCTCACCCCGCGCCGGCTGGAGCGGAGGCCCGGCTTCGCCGCGACGGTGGAGACCCGCCCGCTCGGGGAGGTGAACCGGGCGCGCATCTGGTCCCAGCCGCAGGCCACCGACCACGGCCCGAGCGAGGTGGCGGCCACCGACGGTGCGTTCTACTTCGTGAACCTGCAGCTCACGGGGCGGTGCCGCACGCGCCAGGGGAATGCCGAGTCGGTGGTGGGGCCCGGGCAGTTCGTCGTCGTCGACACCACGGCGCCGTACCACTTCGACTTCGACCGCGAGTGGCGGATGCTCTCCTTCCGCGTGCCGCACGAGCAGCTGCGGTCGCGCCTGGCCGGGCGCTCGCCCCGGACCGGCACGGGCATCGGCGGGACGGGCGTGGGAGCGGTCGTGCCCGCCCTCATGCGCGCGCTCTGGGAGGTCGACGAGGCGACGCCGCCGGCCGCGCTGCGCGACCTGGAGCAGTCCTTCGCCTCGGCGGTCGCGGCCACGACCGCGCCGTGGGAGCCGGCCGTCCCCGGGCGGGCCGCGCTGCGCGCCGCCGTCCTGCAGCACGTGCGCGACCACCTGACCGACCGCGGGCTGTCGGTGACGAGCGTCTGCCGCCGCTTCGCCGTCTCCCCGCGGACGCTGCACAACGCCTTCGCCGACGGCGGCGACTCCTTCGCGGCCACGGTCCGCGCGATGCGGCTGGACGCGTGCGCCGCCCTGCTCGCCGACGGCCGCGTCCCCGCGACGGTCACCGAGATCGCGGCGGCCCACGGCTTCGACGACCCGACGGCGTTCAGCCGCGCCTTCCGCCGGCGGTTCGGCGCCAGCCCGCGGGAGGTGCGCGGCCGGTAGGTGCACGAACGGCACGGGGAGCCTGCGCGCACGGCCGAGACGCGCCCCCGCCGCAGGCCCACGCTGGGAGGCGGTCCGCCGACACCGAGGAGGGCACCCGCGATGACCGTCTCGTTCCTGCTCAGCCCGGAACAGGAGAAGCTGAAGTCCGTCGCCCGCCAGTTCGCCGAGGAGCGCCTGGCCGGTCTCGCCGCCGCCGTCCGGGCCGAACCCGACCCGCTCGCGCGGGCGCTGCTCGCCCGCCCGGTCTTCGAGGAGGCGGTCGCCGCGGGGTTCCTCAAGGGCTTCATCCCGGCCCCGTTCGGCGGCACGGCGTCGAGCGGCGTGGACGCCGGCATCTTCATCGAGGAGTGGGCCGTGCACAGCCCCGACTTCGTCATCTCGATGGCCGGCCCGCTCATCGCCCTCGTGCCGGTGTACCAGGCGGGCACCCCCGCGCAGATCGAGCGGTTCGTCGCGCCGTTCCTGGCCGACACGGGCGCGCCGCTGGCCGCCATGGCGTACAGCGAGCCGGGCGGCAGCGCCAACTTCGACGCCCCGCCACCGGCGGAGGGCACCCGAACCACCGCCGTCCCCGACGGCGACTCGTGGGTGGTCAACGGGCGCAAGGCGTGGGCGTCGCACCTGTCCGGGTGGGACGGCGACGGCCCCGACGTGATGACCATCGTCTGCCGGACCCCGGGCGGGGTGTCCCTGCTGGTGGCCGAGCGCGAGCACCTGGCCGGGCACGTCGAGGTCGAGGAGCACTACGACCTGCTCGGCCTGCGCGGCTGCCTGACCTCCCGCATCCGGCTGGTGGACGTCCGCGTGCCGCGCGAGAACCTGATCGGCGAGGAGGGGCAGGGGGTCGCGCTGACCCGGGCGGCCTTCCTCGGCAGCGGCGCCTCGATCGCCGTCTTCGCCGTCGCGGCCATGCGGCGGGCGTTCGACATCGCCTACCGGTTCGCGCGCACGGAGAAGCGCGGCGGTGCGGTGCCGATCCTCGACCACCAGGCCGTGGCCGACGTGCTCGCCGACGCGAAGGGGCGGATCGAGGCCGTCCGGCTGCTCGGCTGGCGGGCGCTCGACGCCGTCCTGTCCGGTCACCCGTCGGCGCTGGAGATGGCGCTGCACGCCAAGGTGTTCGGCTCCGAGACCGGCGTCGACGTGGTCAACGACCTGGTCAAGGTGGTCGGCGTCCAGGCCTACGACCGCCGCTTCCCGATCATGTCGGCGCTGGCCGACGCGCTGGCCTACCCGATCATCGAGGGCAGCAACGTCGGAGTCCGGCGCCGCCAGCTGCACGAGCTGCTGCGCAGCCCCGGCTACGACCCGCTGGCCGCCTCCGGGATGGCCTGACCGGTCAGCTCGCCCTCCAGGTGCCGGACCCGTGCGTCGATGTCGTCGACGATCCGGCGCACGGTCTCCAGGTCCTGGCCGGCGGGGTCCTCGACCGGCCAGTCCTCGTAGCGCCGGCCGGGGAAGACGGGGCAGGTCTCGCCGCAGCCCGTCGTGATCACACGCTGATGCCACCTGGCCGCGTGCCGGCCGTCGAGCGGACAGCCGGTGACCGGCGGTCAGCGGGTCGCCAGCGCTCCCCGCAGCGCCTCGAGCGCGGCCGGCACGACGGCGTACCAGATGTTGCGCCCCCGCCGCTCGCTGGTGAGCAGCCCCGCCTCGACCAGGACCTTCAGGTGGTGGGAGACCGTCGGCTGGCTCCGCCCGACCGGGTCGACGAGGTCGCACGCGCACACCGCGCCGTCCTCCGCCGTGGCGAGCAGCGAGACGATCCGGAGCCGGACCGGGTCGGCCAGGGCGGCGAACTGGCGGGCGAGCGTCTGCGCGTCCGGCTCGGTGAGCAGGACGGCCGCCAGCGGCGCGCAGCACGCCTGGACGTCCGGCTGCTCCAGCACCGGCAGCTCTCGCACCGTCATGGCTCTCCCTCGCCGTCCGAACTCGCTCCCACGAACATATTGACAGCTGTCGATGTTCCGGGCAACCTCTCGTATCGACGGCGGTCGATGTGTCCGCCCCGAGTCCCCGGAGGTCCCCGTGTCCCGCGTCCAGCTCGCGCTCAACGTCGACGACGTCGAGGCGGCCACCGCCTTCTACGCCAAGCTCTTCGGCACCGAGCCGGCCAAGACCCGGCCCGGCTACGCCAACTTCGCGATCGCCGACCCGCCGCTGAAGCTGGTGCTGCTGGAGAACCCGGGGCAGGGTGGCACGCTCAACCACCTGGGCATCGAGGTCGCCTCGCCCGACGCCGTCGACGCCGAGCAGACCCGGCTGGCCGCGCTCGGCCTGGCCTCCACCGACGAGCGCGGCACCACCTGCTGCTACGCGAGGCAGGACAAGTTCTGGGTGGAGGGCACCCCCGGCGGCGAGCGCTGGGAGGTCTACACCGTCCTGGCCGACAGCGCGACCTTCTCCGCCGACACCGCCGAACCCGCCTGCTGCTGAAGGAGACCCACCATGAGCACCCTCTACGTCGCCCAGGTCATCGCCGACGAGCGCGGCGCCGAGCTGCAGCGCCGCGCCGACACCGCCCGGCTGGCCGCGCTCGCCCGCTGCTGCCGCCCGAGCACGTGGGCGCGCGCCGCCCGCCGCGCCGCGGCCGCGGTCGACCGGCTGCGCACCGCCCGGTCCGCCGGCACGCCCTGCTGCGCCCCGGCATGATGCGGGACGCCGTCGTCCGCCCCGCCGTCCCGGCGGACCTGCCCGCGGTGCACGCCCTGGTCGCCGCCTCCGGCCTGCCGCTCGACGGGCTGGATGGCGCGACCCAGGTGCTGGTCGCGGAGGAGGACGGCGACGTCGTCGGCACGGTCGCGCTCGAGCGGCACGGCGACGGGCCGGCCACCGCCTTCCTCCTCCGCTCGGCCGCGGTCGCCGAACGGCGGCGCGGCACCGGCCTCGGCGCGGCCCTCGTCACCGCCGCACTGGCCCCGGTCGATGCCGCCGGCGCGCCGGTCGCGCTGCTGACCGAGTCGGCCGCGAACTGGTTCCCGCGGTTCGGCTTCGTCGTCGTGCCCCGGGAGGAGCTGCCCCCCGCGCTGGGCGCCTCCGCGGAGCTTCGCGGCGCCTGCCCCGCCTCCGCGCACGCCCTGCTGCGACCCCCGACCGGAGGAGGGAGGTGACGAGCGTGCCGACGTACTGCTGCGACCCCGACTGCACCGACGCCAGCTGCGACTGCGGCTGCTGACCCGGCGCGACCACGAGGGCCGCCGGGCACCCGGGACCGGCGGCCCGCCTCCCCCCGGCGGAGGAGTTCCGGCTCAGGACCGGCCGGATCCTGTGGCGGGCGGCCGGGGCGGCGGACGGCGGCCCCGAGCCCACGATCGCCGTGAACGTCTCCGGCCGGCACCTCGCCGACCGCCGCGTGGTCGCCGACGTGCGCGACGCGCTGGACGCCTCGGGCCTGCCGGCCGAGCTGCTCGTGCTCGAGGTGACCGAGACGGTGCTCGTCGACGACCCCGTGGCCCTCGCGCACCTCGCCGCGCTGCGGGGGATGGGCGTGGCGATCGCGCTCGACGACTTCGGCACCGGCTACACCTCGATCGGCCAGCTGCGGCACATGCCGGTCGACACGCTGAAGATCGATCGCAGCTTCATCTCCTCGACGGAGCCGGGGCACCACGACCTCGTCGCGCTGATCATCCGGGCGGCGCACACGTTCGGGCTGACCGTCGTCGCCGAGGGCGTGGAGGAGCCGGCGCAGCTGGCGGCGCTGCGTGCGCAGGACTGCGACCACGCCCAGGGCTACCTGCTGCACCGGCCGATGCCGGCGGCGGACGCCGGGGCCCTGCTGCGGCAGGCGGCGGGCGCCGCCTCCTAGGCAGCGGAGGGCACCCGGTGTCGCCCCGGAGCGGTGTCGCGCCGGCCGGACACCGCTCCGGTCCGTCACCCGGTGGTGTCGCGCGACCTAGGTTGGCCCCGTGACGGTCGTCGAGCAGCTGCGCGCGGCCGGCTGCGTGTTCGCCGAGGAGGAGGCCGCGCTGCTCCGGGCCGAGGCGGCCACCGACGCGCAGCTCGCGGCCCTCGTCGCCCGCCGGGTCGCGGGCGAGCCCTTGGAGCACGTGCTCGGCTGGGCGGAGTTCCGGGGCCTGCGGATCGCGGTGGCGCCCGGGGTCTTCGTCCCGCGCCGGCGCACCGAGTTCCTCGTCGACCGGGCGGTGGCGCTCACCCCGCCGTCCGCCGTCGTCCTCGACCTGTGCTGCGGCTCCGGAGCGCTCGGGCTCGCCCTGGCCGCCGCCCGGCCCGGCGTCGCGCTGGCGGCCGCCGACATCGACCCGGCCGCGGTGGCCTGCGCCCGCCGCAACGTCGAGCCCGCCGGGGGGCGGGTGTTCGAGGGGGACCTGTTCGCCCCGCTCCCCGCCGAGCTGCGCGGCCGGGTCGACGTGCTGCTGGCCAACGTCCCCTACGTGCCCACCGCCGCGCTGCCCCTGATGCCGGCCGAGGCGCGGCTGCACGAGGCACCGGGCGCGCTCGACGGCGGCGGCGACGGGCTCGACGTCCTTCGGCGGGTCGCCGCGGAGGGGGCGGGCTGGCTGGCGCCGGGCGGGTCGCTGCTCACCGAGACCGGCGCGGACCAGGCGCCCGCGGCGGTGGCGGTGCTCGCCGCCGGCGGGCTGACCGCCCGGGTCGTCGCCGACGAGGACGGCGAGGCCACCGTCGTCATCGGGACCCGCCCGCTCGGCCGCGCGACCGGCGCCGCCAGGGGATGAGGAGAACGGCGCCGACCAGGACCGCCGCGCCGCCGACCAGCAGCCAGGCCGGCAGCCCACCGGGGTCGCTCTCGGCGGCCGCCTCGCTCGGCGCGGCCGGCGACGGCGCTGCGGGTTCCGGGGTCGTCTCCGGCGTGGGCGACGGTGCGGCGGACGTGGCGGGCGGCGCGTAGGTGAAGGTCAGCGACCCGTCGACGTCGTGCCCGTCGGAGGAGGTCACCCCGTAGTCGACCGTGTAGGTCCCGGCCGCGCCCAGCGACACGGGCTGGGTGAGCACCGCGCCCGCCACGCTCGCCGGGCCGGTCGTGACGTCGGCGCCGTCCGGGCCGCGCACGGTGACCTGCCGGGTCAGCACCGCCCCGCTGAACGTCAGCTCCACGGCGGGCAGCGGCCCGGTCACCGTGCCGCCGTCGGCCGGGGTCGAGGCGGCCAGCTCGGTGTGCGCCCGCGCCGACGTCGCGCCGCCGAGCAGCACGGCCAGGACGGCGACCACGAGCAGGGCGGACCGGCGGACCAGTGCGGCTCCCGACACCCGGCGCACCGTACCGGGGCCCGGGTCATTGACGACGGCGGCGCGAGCAGGCAGCTTCCAGCGTCGAGACGGACCGCCCTCCGGGTCCGCCCGACCAGAGGGAACCGATGCCCGCCCCGCTGTCCCGGCTCTGCACGGCCCTGCTCGGCGCCGTCCTGCTCACCGGCTGCACCTCCACCGTGGTCGGCGCCGCGGCACCCGAGAACGGACTGCGGACCGACGTCAGCGACGCGGAGCTGACCGTCGGCCTGGCCGGCGACGGCGAGACCGACCGGATCGCCCGGAACTCCCTGGCCGACGTCCTCGCCTTCTGGGACGAGGTCTTCCCCCAGGTGTTCGGCGAGGAGTTCGGCACGGTCGAGGGCGGCTTCTGGTCGATCGACCCCGCCGAGACCGGCGACGACGAGCTGCCCGACAGCGGCTGCTTCGACCGGGATGTCGGGGAGCTCGCCGGCAACGCCTTCTACTGCCCGCCGGACGACGCGATCTTCTTCGACCGGGCCTGGATGGCCGACCTCGCCGAGGAGTACGGGCCGTTCGTGATCGCCGAGATCATGGCCCACGAGATGGGGCACGCCGTGCAGGGTCACGCCGGCATCGACGAGGAGTCGATCGTCATCGAGACCCAGGCCGAGTGCTTCGCCGGCGCCTGGACGCGCTGGGTCGTCGACGGCAACTCGCGGCACTTCACGGTGCGCGCCCCGGCGCTGGACCCCTACCTGCTCGGCTACCTGTACTTCGGCGACCCCGCGGGCACCTCGGAGGAGGAGGACGGGGCGCACGGCTCGCTGTTCGACCAGCTCTCGGCGTTCCAGGAGGGCTACGCCGACGGGGCGGCCGCCTGCGCGGCGTTCGACTCGACGCGCTTCTACACGCAGGACGAGTTCGACGAGGGCACGGAGGAGGCGAACATGGGCAACCTCCCCTTCGACGAGAGCCTCGACTCCGTCGACGAGACCCTCACCCTCTTCTGGCAGCAGGCCTTCGCCGTGGGCTTCGAGAGCACCCCCGCCCTCGGCGGGGAGTTCGCGCCCCCCGAGCTGCGCGCCGCCGACGGCGACGGGATGGTGTGCAGCGGCCAGGGGGAGGAGCTCGACCTGCAGTACTGCGCCGAGGACGGCTCGGTGCGCTACGACACGACCGACCTCCTCGAGCCGGCGCACGACGAGGTCGGCGACTTCGCCGTCGACACCCTCCTGGCGCTGCCCTACGGCCTCGCCGTGCGCGCGCAGCGGGGGCTGTCCACCGGCGACCCCGACGCCGTCACCAGCGTCGTCTGCGCCGCCGGCTGGTACGCCCGCGAGCTGTCGCTGGGCACCGTCGACGGCGCCCCGGTGACCATCTCGCCGGGGGACGTCGACGAGGCCGCCGTCGTCCTGCTGCAGTACGCCACGATGCGCAGCGTGCTGCCCGACGCGGGGCTGTCCGGCTTCGAGCTCGTCGACTACTTCCGCCAGGGCTTCGTCGAGGGCGGCGCCGCCTGCGGGCTCTAGGTCAGGAGTCGAGGAAGTCGTCGATCACCGGCGCCAGCGTGCGGGCCTCGGTGATCAGCGCCAGGTGGCCACCGCGGTAGAGGTGCAGCCGGCCGTCGGGGATCAGCCGGGCCATCAGCCGGGCGTTGATCGACGGGATGATCGGGTCGTCGTCGCCGGCCACCACCAGCGTCGGCTGCTTGATCAGCCCCAGGAACGGCAGGCTGCTCCAGCCGACGCCCGCGGCCAGCTGGTAGTAGTAGCCCCGCTTGGGGCCCAGCCGGGTCGCCGCGTGCAGCGCCCGGGCGGCCCGCTCGGGGTCGGTGCGCACGGTGCCGCCGTAGAGCTCACCGGCGATCGACCGCGCGTAGTCCGGGTCGCGGTGCCGCCGCGGGGTGAGCATCCGCGCCAGGACCTTGGGGTGGCCCGGCACCATGAGCGTGCCGGTGCCGGTCGCCGCCAGCACCAGCCGGCGCACCCGCCGGCGGTGCTGGATGGCGAAGTGCTGCGCCAGGCCGCCGCCCCAGGACAGGCCGAGGACGTCGACCTCGTCGTCGTGGCCGAGCTCGGTCAGCATCGCGGCGACCACCGGCGTGAACGTGGCCAGCACGTACGGCACGACCGGCCGCGGCGATCCGCCGACACCGGGGACGTCGAAGCGGATCACGGTGCGCCGCCGGTCGACGGCGTCGACGAAGGGCTGCAGCACCTCGAGGCTGGCGCCGATGCCGTTCATGAGCAGCAGCGGCGGCACGTCGGCGGCGGTGCCGGGGCGCACGGCCACCCGCAGCGTGCGGCCGGCCGCGGTGAGGGTGCGTACCCGCTCGGGTGGGCGGCCGGCCGGCCGGCTACTTGTCGAAGACATAGGTCCCCGGGGCGTCGGCGAGGACCTCGAGGTCGCCCCCGAGGCGGTCCGGTGCCGGGATCTGCTCCCCGGAGCGCTCGCCCAGCCAGCTCGCGAAGTCCGGCCACCACGAGCCCTTGACCGTCTCGGCCCGCTGCAGCCACTCGTCGGGGTCCGGCGGGGTCGAACCGGCGACCTGGAAGGTGGACTTGGGGTTGGTGGGCGGGTTGACCAGCGAGGCGATGTGGCCGTTGGTGGAGAGGACGAACCGGCTCTCGCCGCCGAGCAGCTGCGTCGTCCGGTAGCAGGCCTGCCACGGGCAGAGGTGGTCGGCGACGCCCGCGGTCACGTAGGTGTCGACGTCGACGGCGGAGAGGTCGACCGGGGTGCCGAGCATCGTGGCGGCGCCCGGCTCGGTCAGCGCGTTGGCGATCGCCAGCTCGATGAAGTCCTTGTGCAGCGCCGCGCTCATCCGGGTGGTGTCGGCGTTCCAGTAGAGGATGTCGAAGGCGGCCGGCGGCTTGCCCTGCAGGTAGTTGTTGACCCAGTAGTTCCACACCAGGTCGTTGGGGCGCAGCCAGGCGAAGACCTCGGCCAGCGCGGCGCCGTCGAGGTAACCCTTCTTCCGCGACTTCTCGACGGCCTCGCGGACGGCCTCGGGGTCCATGAGCGCGCCGACGGTGCCCGCCCGCGCCCAGTCGAGGACGGTGACGGTGAAGCTGGCGGCCGCGATCCGGTCCTGGCGGCCGGTGGCGGCCAGGTGGGCCAGCAGCATCGCGGTGATGATGCCGCCGGAGCAGAACGCCTGCAGCGCCACCCGCCGGCTGCCCGTCACCCGCTCGACGGCGTCCATCGCGTCGAGGATCGCCTGCCCGTAGGTGTCCAGCCCCCAGTCGGCGTGCCGCTCGTCGGGGTTGCGCCACGAGATCATGAAGACCTGCTGGCCGGCGCCGACGTAGTGCTCGACGATGCTGCGGCCGGGGGCGAGGTCGGCGATGTAGTACTTGTTGATCGTCGGCGGCACCATCACCAGCGGCACCTCGCGGACCTGCTCGGTGACCGGCCGGTACTGGATCAGCTCGAAGACGTCGCTGCGGAACACCACGGCGCCCGGGGTGACGGCGAGGTCCTCGCCGACGGCGAACGCGTCCGGCTCCACCATCGAGGGCACCCGCGGCGGGGCGACCAGGTCGCGCAGCATGCGGCGGGCCCCGCGCACGGCGTTCTTGCCGCCGGTGTCGATGACCGCCTTCCAGAGCAGCGGGTTGAGGGGGGTGTTGCTGGGCGCCAGGGCGTCGACGACGTTGGTCAGGGTGAAGCGGATCCGCTCCTCGTCCTGCCAGCCCAGGTCGGCGTCCTCGACCAGCTTGGCGGCGGTCTGGGCGGTGGCGATGTGCGCCTGCATGAGCCGCTGCAGCAGCGGGTTGCCGCTCCACGCCGGGTCGGCGAAGCGCTTGTCCTTGGGGTGCGGCGCGACCTCCGACCGCCCGACGCCGATGCGGCCGAGCTCGCGGACGAGGTAGCGGGCCCTCTTGCCGACGACGTCGGGCTTGCCGGCCAGCGCCCGGGCGAAGGACAGCGTCGTCCGCGCCGGGGGGACGAAGCGGCGCAGCGGCCCGCGGGCGCCGTCGACCAGCACCATGTCGAGGCCGGTGACGGCCTCGGCGGCCTCGGTGGGGGCGTCGGGCGGCGCCGCGGGCCTCCCCGCGGACTTCTCCGGCCTCTCCGGCGCGGCCGCCGCGGCCTCGCGGCCCTCCGTCGTCGTCGCGTCGGTGGTGCCGGCGCGGGCCCGGCCGTCGGCCCGACCCCCGGCGTCCCGGCCGGCGCGCTCCCGTGGCGCGACCTGCGTCATGGCGGTCCCCCTGTGCTCGTGTGACCCCAGCCACTGAACCACAGCGCTGCAGGTCCGGCAGGTCAGACCGATTCCGGCACGAGCGCGGTGCGCGGCGCCGTGCCCGGTGCCCGCCGCCAGGAGCGGTTGCGCTGCCAGAACAGGTACGTGGCGACGCCGAGAGGGATCGGCAGCACGTAGGTCAGGGCGCGGAAGACCAGCACGGCGGCGGCCACCGCCGACCGCGTGCCACCGGCGGCGGACAGGCCGGTGATCAGCGCCAGCTCGATCACCCCGAGTCCGCCGGGCGTGAAGGGGACGGCGGTGAGCAGCCGGGCGAAGGCGAAGACCGCCAGCGCCTCGGCCCAGCCGACCTGGTCGGCTGAGACCCCGCAGAAGCGCAGGGCGAGCAGCAGCACCAGGAACAGCGACAGGTGGCTCACGACCGTGGTCAGGGTCAGCCAGTGCCAGCGGGCCCGCAGCAGCAGCACCGTGCGGTCGCGGAACTTGGTCAGCGCGTCGTCCCAGCCGCCGACCGGCCCCTTGCGCAGGGGGCGGAGGACGGCGGAGACGACCCGGGCCAGCCACCGGCCCAGACCGGCCGCGCTCTCCCGGCTGCGCAGCGCCAGCCACAGGACGACGGCGGCGCCGGCCAGACCGGCCAGCCCGAGCACGCCACCGAGCAGCCGGCCCGCGGTGGGTGACCCGGAGAACGCGAGCGCGGCCAGCGCGAACACCGGCATGCCGAGCTTGGCGAAGTTGTTCCACAGCCCCGACGTGAGCAGCGAGACCGACGTCCGCGAGCGGGAGAAGCCCCACGAGGAGTTCATCGCGTAGGTCAGGCCGAGCGAGATGGCCGCGCCGCCGACCAGGACGTTCGACACCGCCGTCGTCGTCTGGGTGGAGACGAAGGCCTGCCGCAGGGTCAGCCCGGGCATGCTCGTGACCATCACGAACTGGTAGGTCGCGAGGTTCCAGACCGCCGCGGCCCCCAGCACGACCAGCTGCCACCCGCTCATCGCCGCCACCGACGCCCAGACGTCGGAGATGCTGGTGAACTCCGGCAGGAACCAGACGAAGACGGCGACCACGAGGACCAGGGAGAACACCGGGCCGATCAACCGCCGCCACAGCGGCTTGGCCGGGCGCGGCGGGCTGGCGACGGCGGTCACGGCGCGCCCGTCGGGTCGAGCTCGAGCCGTCCGCCGCTCTCCTCGCGCACCTGCTCCTGCAGGTCTTCCCGGGCGATCACGCCGACGACCTGCGAGACCAGGGCCAGCCCCTCGCCCGGGCTGTCCCCGTGCAGCGCGAAGACGAAGGTCAGGCAGCCTCCGTCGAAGAGGTAGAAGCGCTCGCCGGCGTAGGTGGGCGCCATCTGCGAGACCCGCTCGAGCCGCTGCATGCCCTCCCGGTCGCTGGGCACCGGGGTGGCGCCGAGCGTGTCGCAGGACGGGGCTAGCCGGACCTCCACGGCCTTCTGCCCGTCCCGGTCGGAGTTCAGCCAGAAGCGCGAGCCGCCGTTGCGCGCCTCCAGGTGGTGGAAGCCCCAGCCCAGCGGCAGGGCGGCGCGGATGCAGGGGATCCACTCCGCCGTCGGCACGGACTGGGCCATGAGGATCACGCCGTTGCCCGCTCCGTCGTCGCCGGACTCGCACAGCGGAGGAGCGGCGATCGCGGTCGAGCCGTTGGCGCAGCCGGCGAGCACGGCGGCCGCCAGCAGCAGCGACGCACCGGCCGAGGCCGCCCTCACAGCGGCTGTCCCAGCACGTTGGCCAGCACGACCGCGGCCAGGAATGCCGACACCAGCGTGGCGATCGTCAGCCCGACGCGCCGCCAGCTCCACCGCTGGATGCGCACCGGCGGCAGCCGGTAGGGCAGCAGGGCGAGGAACTCCGCGTGCAGGTCGCGCCCCTGCTGGCGCAGCATGCGACGCAGCTGCGAGGGCATCGTCAGGCCGCGGGTGGCGGCGAACGCCTCGGCGATCTCGGCGTCGGTGAAGTGCACGGCTGCCCGGCGGTACACCTGCTCGGCGCTCGTGCGCAGGGCCAGGACCAGCATCATGTTGGCCAGGTCGACCGCCTGCCGCCACGGGCTCGGGCGCACCTCGGCGAAGGCGGTGTCGATGAGCACCAGCCGCCCGTCGCAGACCAGCAGGTTGGCCGGCTTGATGTCGCGATGGGCGACGCCGACCTCCCACATGCGCCGGACGAGGGCGAGGCCCTGGTCGATGACCGCGTCGTCCACCTCGGCGTCGCCGAGCTCGGTGGCGCCGCCGACGAACTCGTTCACCAGCAGGTACTCGCGTTCCGGGGTGATCTCGACGATGCCGAGGGGGTGCGGCACCGGCAGGCCGGCGTCGGTCAACAGGCGCAGCATGTAGTCCTCGTACTGCACCAGCCGGCGCACGCTGTGGTACGGCTGCTCGTCCTCCAGCCGGCCGTAGAGCAGCGTGCGGCCGAGCTTGTACCAGCGGTCGGAGCGGACGTGCGTCGCCGCGTACAGCTTGCCGAAGACCGTGCTCTCGCCGCCCGCGTCGTCGGACTTGACGCGGATCTTCAGCGGCGTGGAGCCGCCCGACCCCTCGAGGTTGAACGGCTTCACCGAGGTGGCGAGCAGGCCGAGCTGGTCCTGCAGCGCACGGACGATCGCCTCGCCCCGGGCACCGGTGACGTCGAGGTGGGCGGTGCGCCCCCGGCGGTAGCGGACCGGGTACATCTCGTTCGGGGTCAGTATCCGGAACGCCGCCAGCGGGACGGCCACGCCGATCACCGCGCCGGCGAGGATCCCGGTCGGGTGGTCCTGGGCCAGGTAGAGCCGGGAGACCGCGGTGACGGCCAGGAGCCCGGTCACCGCCCACTTGCCGATGGTCCGCAGGCGCCCGGCCGGCACCAGCGAGTAGAGGGTGCAGACCAGGAACGCGGTGAGCACCGTGATCGGCAGCGACGGCATGGCGAAACCTGACCAGCGGGCCGCGAGCACCACCTCGAACGGGCGGGGACGCTGCAGCGTGCTGAGCATGATCGACCCGATGTTGACCACCACGAGGGCCACACCGATCCACACGAACAGGTGCCGCCACCGCCGGAACACGATGAGGACCGCGAAGTTGGCCACCCACAGCGCGTAGACAGCGACCGGCGTGGCCAGCGCGCCGGCGGCCAGCGCGGCCTGGGTGAGCCCAGGGGTGCGGATGGACTCGAAGGCCTGCAGCAGCCGGGTGTCCGCCAGGTCGAACAGCGCGACGGTGCCGGTCGCCCACACCACGATCCACGCGACGACGACCACCGCGGAGGCGGCCAGCCACCACTTGCCGGACGCGTTGAGCTGGTGAGGCAGCGGTGGCGGTTCCCCGGAGGGACGGCGACGGCGGCGCACACGGCGCAGCTCCGGCGGTGCCTGCCGGCGGGCCGGCACCGCTGCGGACACGGCCTGCGGCGGCGACGCCATGTCGAGGGATCGTCCTCTCATCCGGGGCGTCGAGACCACCCCTTTGCGCCTCGCGGCGGCTAGCCTGCCCGCGAGCGGGGCCGGGGAGGAGGCCGCCCGTGCGATGGTCCCGGTGGCGCACCGCCGTCGTCCCCGTCGTGCTGGCTGCCCTGGTCGCCTGCGGCGCCGAGACCCCGTCGGCGCCTCCCCTGCCCGCGGGGACGATCCGGTTCACCACCTACGACTTCACCGAGAACCAGGTGCTGGTCGCCGTCTACGCCGAGGCGCTGCGGCGGGCCGGGCTGCCGGTGGCCGTGGAGCCGGGTCTCGGCACGCGCGAGGTGGTCGAGCCGGCGCTGGAGCAGGGGGTCGTCGACATCGTCATCGACTACCTCGGCACGGCGGTCACCTTCGTGGGCGGGGGCGACGCCGTCGCGCGGCGGTCGGTGGCGGAGCTGCACGGCACCCTGTCGCTGATCCTGGTCGACCGCGGGGTCACGGTGCTCGCCGCGGCGCCCGCCGAGGACCAGAACGGCTTCGCCGTCACCACCGCGTTCGCCGCCGAGCACCAGGTGGGCCGGCTCTCGGAGCTGGTGCCGCTCGCCCCCGACCTCGTGTTCGGCGGGCCGCCGGAGTGCCCGGACCGCCCGCTGTGCCTGCCCGGCCTGGAGGAGGTCTACGGGCTGCGCTTCGGCGAGGTGCTGAGCATGCCCTCGCGCGGCGCCACCGTGGAGGCGCTGCTGGCGGGCGAGATCGACGTGGGCCTGCTCGAGACGACCGACGCCCGCCTGGGCACCGCCCCCGTGCTCCTGCTGCTCGACGACCGGGGCCTGCAGCCGCACGAGAACGTCGTCCCGCTGGTGCGCACCGCCGTCCTGGACCGCTGGGGCGACCGGCTGCGGGAGGCGCTGGACTCGACCAGCGCGCGGCTGACCACCCAGGAGCTGGTCGACCTCAACCGCGCCGTGGAGATCCGCGGCCGCACGCCCGAGCAGGCCGCCGCCGAGTGGTGGAGCCGCCGATGAGGTCCAGCGCCGGCCTTCTCAGACGATGGCGCCCCTGCCGGTGATGGCGCGGCCGACGATGAGGCCGTTGACCTCGCGGGTGCCCTCGTAGGAGTAGATCGCCTCCGCGTCGGCGACGTACCGGCCGACGTGGTTCTCCAGCAGGATCCCGTTGCCGCCCATCAGCTCGCGGGCCCACCCCACGGTCTCGCGCATGCGCATGGTGCTGAACATCTTGGCCAGCGAGGCGTGCTCGTCGGCCAGCCGGCCCTCGTCCTGCAGCTGCGAGACGCGGGTGCACATCGTCGCCGAGGCGGTGATGTTGCCCAGCATCCGCACCAGCAGGTCCTGCACCAGCTGGAACTCCGCGATCGGCCGGCCGAACTGGGTGCGCTCGCCGGCGTACTGCAGCGCGTGCTCGTAGGCGCCGCGGGCGCAGCCCACCGCCGACCAGGCCACGCTGGCCCGGGTCATCCGCAGCACGTTGGCGGTGTCGCGGAAGCTGTGCGCCTCCTGCAGCCGGTTCTCTTCGGGCACGTGCACGCCGTCGAGCGTGATGAGCGCGTTCTGCACCGCCCGCAGGGCGATCTTGTCCTCGAGGTCGACCGTGGTGAAGCCGGGCGTGTCCTTCTCGACGACGAAGCCGAGCACCCGGTCGGTCTCCTCGTCGCGGGCCCAGATGACCACCAGGTCGGCGAAGCTGGCGTTGCCGATCCACTTCTTGTGCCCGTTCAGCACCCACCCGTCGCCGTCCCGCCGGCAGGTGGTCTTCAGCCCGCGCGCGACGTCGGAGCCGGACTGCGGCTCGGTCAGGCCGAAGGCGCCGATCAGCTCCATGCGGGCCATGGGCGGCAGCCAGCGCTGCTTCTGCTCCTCGGAGCCGCAGAGGTAGATGGTCCCCATGGCCAGCCCGCTGTGGACGCCGTAGAAGGTGGCCACCGACGGGTCGCCCCGGGAGAGCTCCATCGCCACCATGCCGTCGGTCAGGAACGACCGGCCCGGGCACCCGTAGCCGGAGTACGGCGTGCCCGCGATGCCCAGCTGCGCCATCTCGGGGATGAGGTGCAGCGGGAACTTCCCGCGCGTCCACCACTCGTTGATGCAGGGCTCCACCTGCTCGTTCATGAACGTGCGGACCCGCTGCAGGAGTTCGCGTCCCTCGTCGTCGAGCAGACCCGCCAGGTCGTAGAAGTCCGACGTGCCGATCGAGTCCATGGGACGGGCATGCCCCGGCGGGGGTGCGGGCACACCCGGGCGGCATCGTTCCGGATCCCGAGGAGTACCCGTGCCCCTGTCACTGTCCGGCCAGACCGTCGAGGAGCTCGGCGGGCCCGGCAGCGTGCTCGCCCGCCAGCGCGCCGACCACGAGGAGCTCGACCGCCTGCTGCACGAGCTCGACGGCACGACCGGCACCGCGCAGGAGGAGGTGCTCACCCGGGTCGACCGGCTGGTCTTCAGCCACGCGTTCGCCGAGGAGACCGTGATCTGGCCGGTCGTGCGCCGGGTCCTGCCGGACGGCGACGAGCTCACCCTGCGGATCGAGCGGGAGCACCAGGAGGTCAACGAGCTCGTCAGCGCGCTGGAGCGGGACGGCCTGGACGACCCGCGCCGGCCGGCGCGGCTGGCCCGCCTGGTCGAGGTGCTGCGCGAGGACGTGCGCGACGAGGAGGACGTGCTCCTGCCCCGCCTGCAGGAGGCGCTCTCCGTCGAGGAGCTGCGCCGCATCGGGCGGCAGTGGGAGCTGGTGCGCCGGGTCTCGCCGACCCGGGCACACCCCACGGTGTCCCGCCGTCCGCCCGGCAACGCGCTGTCGGCGCTGCCGCTGTCGCTGCTCGACCGCACCCGTGACGTCGTCGACGCGGGTGCGCGGCGCGCCCCCGAGCCGCTCGGCCGGGTCGCGCGCGGCGCGAGCCGTGGACTGGCGGCGCTGGCCGGCCTGGTGGAGCGCGTCCCCGCGGCGCGCGCGGGTGACCGGCCGCCGACCGCCCGCTGAGCCGGCCCCGGACACGCGTCAGGCGCCCCCTCCCGCCGCGGGAGGGGGCGCCTGACGCGTGCTCGTCTGCGACTAGGTCGTCTGCTTGGGCTTGGGCTCCGCGCGGGCGTCGAGCTGGATCTCCTTCTCCGCCCTCGGCACGCCCTCCTTGATCTCGCGGTTGCGCTCGATCTCGGCGTCGAGCTCGATGCCGAAGAGCACCGCGACGTTGGTCAGCCAGAACCAGACCAGGAAGACGATCACGCCGGCCAGGGAGCCGTAGGTCTTGTTGTAGCTGCCGAAGTTGGCCACGTAGAACGCGAACAGCGCCGAGGCCACCGCCCACACGACCAGGGCGACCGCCGCACCGGGGCTCACCCACTTGAAGCCGCGCAGCCGCACGTTCGGCGTGGAGTAGTACAGGACGGCGATCATCAGCGCGACGAGGACGACGATCACCGGCCACTTGGCGATGTTCCACACGGTCAGCGCCGTGCTGCCGATGCCGAGCGCGCTGCCGAGCTCGCGCACGACCGGGCCGCTGAGCACGACCATGCTCACGATCACGACCGCGAACAGCACACCGATCAGCGTGATCAGCAGCTGCAGCGGCTTGAGCTTCCAGATCTTGCGACCCTCGGGGGTCTCGTAGACGACGTTGGCCGCGCGGGTGAACGCGCCGACGTAGCCCGACGCCGACCAGATGGCGCCGACCAGACCGAGCACGAGACCGAAGCCGGCGACGTCCCGGCCGGCGATCTGCTGCACCACCGGCTCGATGTCCTCGCGGGCGTCACCCGGGATGACGGCGGTGACCGCGTCGGTGATGGTCTGCGGCTCGGCGACCAGACCGATGAGCGAGACCATCGCCAGCAGGGCCGGGAAGAGCGCCAGCACGCCGTAGTAGGTGAGCGCCGCGGCCCAGTCGGTCAGGTTGTCCTCGCTGAACTCCTTGACCGTGCGCTTCAGGGTCGCGAAGAACGTCGTCTTGCGCTCGGCGCCCTCCGGCGCGTAGTCGGCGCGGGTACCGCTGATCTCGTCGACCTCGGGTGCGGGGTCGGCGGTGCGGTTGCCGGAGAACTGCGTCTCGTACTTGGTGCTGCTGGAGCCGGTGGCTCGGGCCATTGGGGGTCCTCCGGTCTCGGGAACGATCCTCCCGTGGGTGCCCCGGACGGTCCGGTTCCATGCCACGGCCCGCGCGCCGCCCGCGTCCGTCCAGGTCAGCGCACGTGCAGGTCAGCGCAGGCCGGAGACCGGCGACCACTCGCCGGCACCGGCCGTGGCCTCCTCGACGTCGGCGAGCTCGTCCGGTCCGCGCCGCTCCGACCGCCAGCCGAGCGCGCTCACCAGCGCCACCCCGGCGCAGCAGGCCAGCCCGACCGCGCCGATCCACGCGTACGCCGACTCCCGCGGCAGCCCGGTCGCGGGATCGAGGCCCGCGGCGAGCAGGGCGACGGCGACGGTGCTGCCCAGCGCCTGACCGCTGGAGCGGGCGATGGAGTTGACCGCGTTGGCCACCCCGGTCTCGTCGGGGCGGACGGCGTGCACGACCAGCGCCGGCAGCGCCGCGTAGGCGACCGTGACCGACAGCTGGGTGAGCAGCCCCGCGAGGACGAACAGCCACGGCGCCCCGCGGAACAGCGCCAGCACCGCGAAGCCGGCGATCCCGGAGACGGCGCCGGTGAGCAGCGTCGGCAGGGCGCCGACGCGGCTGACCACCCGGCCGGCCAGCGGGGCGACGACGATCCCCGCGATCCCGCCCGGGAGGAGGTAGACCACGGCCGCCTCGAGGACGCTCGCGCCGAAGCCGTAGCCGGCCGCCGCGGGCGGCGTCTGCACGTACTGGAGGATGCCGAGGAACGAGGTGAAGATGCAGACCCCGGTCAGCAGACCGGCGATGTTGGGCAGCACCATCCGCCGGTCGGTGAGCAGCGCCGGGCGCACCAGCGGCTCGGCGAGGCGGCGCTGCAGCACCACCCAGCCGGTCAGGACGACGACGGCGCCGGCCAGGCAGCCGAGGACGGCGGGGGAGGACCAGCCCCACTGCTCGGCCTGCGACAGGGGGAGCAGGAACAGCACGAGCCCCAGGCCCAGCAGCACCGCGCCCCACCAGTCGACCCGCCCCGACCCGGTCGGCGGCCGCGCCGGCAGCACCCACGCGGCCAGCGCCAGCGCCAGGACGCAGACGGCGAGACCGAGCCAGAACGAGCGGTGGTAGTTGCCGGCGTCCCCGGTGAGCAGCGCCGTCGCCACCAGCCCGGCCACGCCGCCGATCGCGAGGGTGCTGCTGACCACCGACATCGCGACGCCCAGCCGCTCCTTCGGCAGCTCGCGGCGCAGCACGCTGATCGACAGCGGGAACAGGCCGTAGGAGGAGCCCTGCAGCACCCGCGCCACGAGCAGCAGCGGCAGCGAGGAGGTGGTCGCGGCGAGCAGCGTGCCCAGGGTGACGGCGGTGAGGATGCCGAGCACCACCCGGCGCTCCCCGAAGAGGTCTCCGAGCCGGCCGAGCACCGGCGTCAGGACGGCGGCGGCGAGCAGGTTGGCGGTGAGCACCCAGCCGGCCGCGCCTGCCGATACCTCCAGCTGTGCGGCGACGGCCGGCAGCACCGGCACGACGAGGCTCTGCAGGAGCGAGAGGGTGGTGACGCCGGCGGCGAGGGTGAGGACGAGGAGCAGCGGCCGAGGGGTCCGCGAGGGGGGCGGCGCGCCGGGCCCGGGTGCTGCCACGGCGCGGGGGGACACCCCAGGATGAGACCACGCAGCAGCGCGGAGCCGCGCCGCCGACCCGGGGGTCGGTAGGGATGACGGTCGTCACACCCGGACGGGCGATTCAGGTTCCGACGATTGGGACCGATGGGTTCCGGGGAAGAAGCTCATCACGAGAACGTGCCGCCCAGGCGCCAGCCGGGTGGCCGCGACCGCCGATGTGGGGGAGAACCGATGTTGCTGTGGCCGGCCGTGAGCCTGATCGGGTTCCTCGTGCTGACCGCCCTGGTGATCGCGATGGGCACCCGCTCGACCGCGCGCTACGAGCGCGAGCAGCGGGCCGCCGCGAGGACCGCGCCCGCCGCCGAGCCGGTAGGCGTCGCCCAGGCAGCCTGACAGGAGGGCCCCGCTGCCCCGTCCCCCTCGCGGGGGCGGGGCAGCGCCGTCCTCACAGCCAGCGTTCGTCGGTGTCCAGGACCGTGCGGTCCAGCGACTCCAGCAGGTCCAGCTGCACGTGCACCCGCGGTAGCTCCCAGCGGTGGAAGTACCGCGCCGCGGCCCGCTTCCCCTCGTAGAAGTTCCCGGACGACGTCCCGGCGGCCAGCACCTGCTCCAGCCACAGCCACGCGACGACCAGGTGGCCGGCCGCCTCCAGGTAGGCGCTGGCGTTGGCCAGCGCGAGCTCCGGGTCGCCGGTGCTCCACAGGGTCTGCGTGACGGAGCCCAGCCGGACTACCGCGGTGTCGAGGTCGGCGGCGAACCCGGACCAGTCCGTCCCGGCCGCCCGGGCGGTGGTCGCCGAGATCGTCTCCGTGAGCAGCCGCAGGCCCGCGCCGCCCTGCGCCACCACCTTGCGGCCCAGCAGGTCGAGGGCCTGGATGCCGTTCGTCCCCTCGTGGATCGGGTTGAGCCGGTTGTCGCGGTAGAACTGCTCGACCGGGTAGTCGCGGGTGTAGCCGTAGCCCCCGTGCACCTGGATGGCGAGGTCGTCGGCGACCGGCCCCCACTGCGAGGGCCACGCCTTGGCGATCGGCGTGAGCGTCTCGAGCAGCAGGTGCGCCCGCGCGCGGTCCTCCTCGGTCTCGGCGGTCTGCTCCTCGTCGACCAGCCGCGCGCAGTACAGGCCCAGCGCCAGCCCGCCCTCGGCGTAGGACTTGGCGGCGAGCAGCATCCGGCGCACGTCGGGGTGGTCGACGATCCGCACCGCGGGGGAGGCGGGGTCCTTGGCGGCCACCGGGCGGCCCTGGGTGCGGGTCCGCGCGTAGTCCAGCGCGTGCAGGTAGCCGGTGTAGCCGAGCACGGTCGCGCCCATCCCGACGCCGATCCGCGCCTCGTTCATCATGTGGAACATGTAGGTGAGGCCCCGGTGCGGCTCGCCCACCAGGTGGCCGACCGCGCCGGCCCGCCCGCCCGGCGTGTGCACGCCCTCGCCGAAGTTGAGCAGCGTGTTCGTCGTCCCCCGGTAGCCCATCTTGTGGTTGAGCCCGGCCAGGACGACGTCGTTGCGCTCGCCCAGCGAACCGTCGTCGGCCACGAGGAACTTCGGGACGACGAACAGCGAGATGCCCTTCACCCCGGGCGGGCCGCCGGGGATCTTGGCCAGCACCAGGTGGACGATGTTCTCGGTCAGCTCGTGGTCGCCGCCGGAGATCCACATCTTGTTGCCGAACAGCCGGTAGGTGCCGTCGTCCTGCGGCTCGGCGCGGGTGGTGATGTCGGCCAGCGACGAGCCGGCCTGCGGCTCGGAGAGCGCCATCGTGCCGAACCAGCGGCCCTCGACCATCGGGGCGACGAACGTCGCCTTCTGCTGCTCCGACCCGTGGGCGAGGAGCAGGCGGGCGTTGGCCATGGTGAGGAACGGGTAGGCCGAGGTGCCGACGTTGGCCGCCTTGAACCAGGCGAAGACGGCCTGGCCGACGGTGTGCGGCAGCTGCATGCCGCCGTACTCCTCGTCGAACTCCCCGGCCATCAGCCCCGCCTCGGCGAAGACCTCCAGCGCCCGCGCGACCTCGGGGATGAGCTCGACCTTGCCGTCGACGAACCGCGGCTCGTTCTCGTCGGCCTTGCGGTTGTGCGGCGCGAAGTGCTCGGTGGCGATCTGCTCGGCCAGCTCGAGCACCGCGTCGAACGTCTCGCGGGAGTGCTCGGCGTACCGCGGCCGCTTGGCGAGCGTCTCCACCTCCAGCCACTCGTACAGCAGGAAGTCGAGGTCGCGGGCGGAGAGGATCAACGACGATCGCACCCCGCCAGACTAGAAGAAGGACCCCGTGGCCCCCCGCCGCTCGCACGCTCGCGGCGGCCCCGCTCGACCCGGATCACCGGCCGTGGAGCCGCGTCACGGTGCGGCTCCATGGCCGGCCAGGCGGGTGGACCCGCGCGAACTCGGGCGTCAGTCCTTCGGTCGGCCGGACGGTGGGGCGGTCGACGTCGGCGCGGCGGCACCGGCGGCGTGGGCCGCCTCCTCACCCGATGTGCGCTCGACACCCGGCGGGACGGCGTCGGGCGCCGGGGCCTCGCCGGCCCCGGCCTGCTGCGCCTGGATGCCCGACTGGTTGCGCAGCTCCAGCTGTGGCAGGAACCACAGCACGAAGAAGCCCACCGCGACCACGGCCGCCGCGACCAGGAACACCAGGTCGAGGGCGTTGGAGAAGCCCACACGGAACGGCGTGACCAGCGCCGGGAAGGCGTTGATCGCGCTGGTGTCGGCCAGGACGGTGTCGGCGCCCGCCTGCTGCAGCGCGGCGGCCTGCTGCGCGGCCTCCGAGCTGGACGCGGCCGCCTGGCGGATCTGCTCCGGGATCTCGGTGCCGAGCCGGGAGAACATGATCGAGAGGAACGCCGCGGTCCCGATCGTGCCACCCATCTGGCGGAAGAACGTCACCGAGGACGTCGCCACGCCGATCTCCCGCGGCGAGACGGCGTTCTGCACGGCCAGGATGACCGGCTGCATGTTGAAGCCCAGGCCGAGGCCGAGCAGCAGCATGAACGGCACCAGCGTCCAGACCGAGGCGTCGGCCTCGACCACCAGGGACAGGCCGACCAGCGCGACGACCATGAAGACGACGCCCACCAGCGGGAACGCCTTGTACCTGCCGGTCCGCGCGATCGTCTGACCGGAGGTCATGGCGCCGGTCATGATGCCGAGCACCAGCGGGAGCATCTGCAGGCCGGCGACGGTCGGGCTGGAGCCGTGGACCACCTGCAGGTACTGCGGCAGGAGCAGGATGCCGCCGAACATGCCGGCGCCCAGGACGATGCTCGCGACGCTGCTCACCGAGAAGGTCCGGTTGGCGAACATGCGCAGCGGCAGGATCGCCTCCTCCTTGTAGATCCGCTCCGCGACGACGAAGCCGACCAGGCCCACCGCGCCGACGACGTAGCAGAGCAGCGCCCGGCCGGAGCTCCAGCCCCACTCGCGCCCCTGCTCGGCGACGATGAGCAGCGGGACGAGCGCGACGACGAGCGCGAGGGCGCCCGGCCAGTCGATGCGGTGCTCGCGGCGCTCGTGCGGCAGGTGCAGCACCCGCATGACGACGGCGAAGGCGACGACGCCGAGCGGGACGTTGATCCAGAAGATCCAGCGCCAGCCCTCGAGGCCCACGATCGACCCCTGACCGGCCAGGAAGCCGCCGATGACCGGGCCGAGCACGCTCGAGGTGCCCCAGACGGCCATGAAGTAGCCCTGGTACTTCGAGCGCTCCCGCGGCGGGACGACGTCGGCGATGATCGCCAGCGCCAGCGACATCAGACCACCGGCGCCGATGCCCTGCACGGCGCGGAACGCGGCGAGGGAGTACATGTTCCAGGCCAGGCCGCAGAGGGCCGAGCCGATGACGAACACGGCGATGGCGAACAGGTAGAAGCCCCGCCGGCCGTACATGTCGGACAACTTGCCGTAGAGCGGCGTGGCGATCGTCGAGGTGATGAGGAACGCCGTCGTCGCCCACGCCTGCAGGTCGTAGCCCTGCAGGTCGTCGGCGATGGTGCGGATCGCGGTCGAGACGACCGTCTGGTCCAGCGCGGCCAGGAACATGCCCAGCATCAGCCCGGACAGGATCGTGAGGATCTGCCGGTGGGTGAACACGCCGCTCGCGTCGGGTGCGGCGGCGGCGGCGCGGGCGTCCCTCCGGTCGGCCGAGCTCGGTCGGGTGGTGGTCATGCGTTCTCCCTCGGAGCGGGAAGGGCGGTCGGGGCGGAGGGGGCGACGCTGCCGGGGCCGCAGGGGAAGCCGGGGAGCCCGGCGGTGAGGTCGTCGAGGAACCGGCCGAACAGGGTGGTGAGCGCGGCCAGGTCGGCGTCGCTCCAGCCGGCGGTGATCTGCTCGAGGTGCGCCTCGCGCTCGCGGCGGAGCAGTTCGAGCTGCGCCCGGCCGGCGTCGGTGACGACGAGCCGGCTCGCCCGGCCGTCGTTCTCGTCGGCCACGCGGCTGACCAGCCCGCGCTCGACCAGGGTCGTCACGTGCCGGCTGACCGTCGACGGGTCGGCGTGCACGAGCTCGGCGAGCGCGCCCTGGCGCAGCGGACCGAGCCGGACGAGGGGGAAGAGCAGCACCAGGGCCGCGCGGTCGCGGCCCTCGGCGGCCTGCTGGGCCTTGAGCGCGTGCACGAGCCGACCGAACCGGGGCAGCTGCTCGGAGAGCAGGCGCAGGGCGTCCGACCGGGAGCCGGCGGACGGGCGGGGTGGGGAGGCGGTCACGGTTCTCCGGACGACGGAGGAGTGGAACAAGTGCACGCTACAACTTGTTGTAAGGCGCACGCAATAAGTTGCACCATGCACACTCTGTGACCCGGACAACGGCGGGACCGGTGCGCGACGGTGGGATCCTCGATGCGGGTACCCGGCTCGTCGTCCGCTACCCGCCGGTCCGGACCAGCGAAGGAGGAACCCCGCCGTGAGCGCCCCGCACGACGGCCCCACCGCGGCGTCCGACGACCTCCGCTCCCGCCTGGCCGGCCTGACGCTGGAGGACGAGCACCGGCTGCGGCGCCGGCTCGACGGCCTCCGGCGCACCCGCGACCCCGAGGCCCGCGCCCGGCAGCGGGAGCGGATCGCCGCCGACGTCGCCACCGCCGAGGCGCGGATCGCGCGCCGGCGGGCCGCCGTCCCGGCCGTCACCTACCCCGACGACCTGCCGGTGAGCGCCCGCCGCGACGACATCGCGGCCGCGCTGCGCGACGCGCAGGTGGTCGTCGTCGCGGGCGAGACCGGGTCCGGCAAGACGACGCAGCTGCCGAAGATCGCCCTGGAGCTCGGCCGGGGCGTGCGCGGGCGGATCGGGCACACCCAGCCGCGGCGGATCGCCGCCCGCAGCGTCGCCGAGCGGATCGCCGAGGAGCTCGGCTCGCCGGTCGGCGACGTCGTCGGCTTCAAGATGCGGTTCACCGATTCGGTCGGCGACTCGACGCTGGTCAAGCTGATGACCGACGGTGTGCTGCTCGCCGAGATCGCGCGCGACCGGCTGCTGCGCCAGTACGACACGATCATCCTCGACGAGGCCCACGAGCGGAGCCTCAACATCGACTTCCTGCTGGGCTACCTCGCCCAGATCCTGCCGCGGCGGCCCGACCTCAAGCTGGTCATCACCTCGGCGACCATCGACGTCGAGCGCGTCGCCAAGCACTTCGGCGACGCGCCGATCGTCGAGGTCACCGGCCGCACGTACCCGGTGGAGGTGCGCTACCGGCCCGTCGTGGACCCCGACGACCCGGAGGCCGACCCCGACCGCGACCAGGTGAGCGCGGTCCTCGACGCCGTCGACGAGCTCGTCGCCGAGGGGCCGGGCGACATCCTGGTGTTCCTCGCCGGCGAGCGGGAGATCCGTGACACCCAGGACGCGCTGGCCGAGCGGGACCTGCCGAACACCGAGATCGTGCCGCTGTACTCCCGGCTGTCGGCGGCCGAGCAGCACCGGGTCTTCGCGCCGCACACCGGCCGGCGGATCGTGCTGTCCACCAACGTCGCCGAGACGTCGCTGACCGTGCCCGGGATCCGCTACGTCATCGACCCCGGCACCGCCCGCATCTCGCGGTACAGCCATCGCACCAAGGTGCAGCGGCTGCCGATCGAGCCGGTCAGCCAGGCCTCGGCCCGGCAGCGCTCCGGCCGCTGCGGCCGGCTCGGGCCGGGCATCGCGATCCGGCTCTACACCGAGGACGACTTCCTCGCCCGGCCCGAGTTCACCGACCCGGAGATCCTGCGCACCAACCTCGCCTCGGTGCTGCTGCAGATGGCCGCCCTCGACCTCGGGGACGTCGCCGAGTTCCCCTTCGTCGACCCGCCCGACCGGCGCGCGGTCGCCGACGGCCTCGCCCTGCTCGAGGAGCTCGGGGCGCTGGACGACCAGGGCGCGCTGACGCCGACGGGCCGCTCGCTCGCCGCGCTGCCGCTGGACCCGCGGATCGCGCGCATGGTCGTCGAGGCCGACCGGCGCGGCGTGCTCGAGGAGGTCCTGGTCATCGCCGCCGGGCTGACCATCCAGGACCCGCGGGAGCGGCCGGCCGACGCGCAGCAGGCGGCCGACCAGGCGCACGCCCGGTTCGCCGACGAGCACTCCGACTTCCTCGCGCTGCTCAACCTCTGGCGGTACCTCGGCGAGCAGCAGGACGCGCTGTCGGGCAGCGCCTTCCGCCGCACGGTGAAGCGCGAGTTCCTGCACTACCTGCGCATCCGCGAGTGGCAGGACCTGCACGGCCAGCTGCGGGGGACGGCGCGGCGGCTCGGCATGCAGCTGGGCGAGCTCGCCGCCGAACCCGACGAGCGCGGCATCACGATCGCGCTGACGGCGGGCCTGCTCTCGCACGTCGGCCTGCAGGCCGAACCGGCCAAGAACCAGGGCCGGCGGCCCGTCCGCGAGTACCTCGGTGCCCGCGGCACGCGGTTCGTCGTCGCCCCGGGCACGCCGCTGGCGAAGAAGCCGCCGCGCTGGGTGGTGGCCGCCGAGCTCGTCGAGACGAGCCGGCTGTTCGCCCGCACGGTCGCCCGCGTCGACCCCGACGACGTCGAGCGGCTCGCTTCCCACCTGGTCAAGCGCCAGCACTCCGAGCCGCGGTGGGACGCCAAGCGCGGGTCGGTCGTCGCCAGCGAGCGGGTGACCCTCTACGGCATCCCGCTCGTCGCCGGCCGCCGGGTCCAGTACGGGTCGATCGACCCGGTGGTCTCGCGCGAGCTGTTCATCCGGCACGCCCTGGTGCAGGGCGAGTGGACGACGCACCACCGGTTCTGGGCCGACAACCAGCGGTCGATCGAGCGCGTCGCCGAGCTGGAGGAGCGGGCCCGCCGCCGCGACATCCGGGTCGACGAGGAGACGCTCTTCGAGCTCTACGACGCCCGGGTCCCCGCCGACGTCGTCTCCACGCGGCACTTCGACCGCTGGTGGAAGACCGCCCGCCGGGAGACGCCCGACCTGCTCACGTTCACGCCGGAGATGCTCACCAACGCGGCCGCCGCCGGGCAGGTGCGCGCCGAGGACTTCCCCGATGCGGTCGAACTGACGCAGGGGCTGACCCTGCCGCTGGCCTACGCCTTCGCCCCGGGCACCGCCACCGACGGGGTGACCGTCGACGTCCCGATCGGCGTGCTGGACACCGTCGCCGAGCGGACGTCGGGGGAGTCGCTGGCGTTCACCGTGCCCGGCATGCGCGAGGAGCTGGTCACCGCGCTGCTGCGCACGCTGCCCAAGCAGGTGCGCCGGGCGCTGGTGCCCATCCCCGACCGGGTGCGGGCGGTGCTGCCGCACATCGACCCGGGCGAGCCCCTGCTGCCGGCACTGGAGCGCGAGCTGCGGCGGGCCGCCGGGGTCGTCGTCCCGCCCGACGCGTGGCAGCCCGACCAGGTGCCGGGCCACCTGCGCGCCACCTTCCGCGTGCTGGACGACGCGCAGCGCCCGCTGGCCACCGGCAAGGACCTCGCCGCCCTCAAGGCACAGGTCGCGCCGCAGGCCCGCGCCAGCCTGGCGCGGGCGGCCTCGGAGCTGGAGCGCACCGGGCTGACCTCGTGGGAGTTCGGCACGCTGCCGCGCACCGTCGAGGTGCGTCGCGGCGCCCACGAGGTGACGGCGTTCCCGGCGCTGGTCGACGAGGGCGCGACCGTCGGTCTCCGGGTCGTGTCGACCGAGGCCGAGGCCACCCGCCTCGGCTGGGCTGGCGCCCGCCGGCTGCTCGTGCTCGCCGCCGGGTCGCCGGCCCGCGACGTGGTCAAGGGGCTCTCGCCGCGCACGCGGCTGGCCCTGCAGTTCAACCCCGACGGCGACATCCCCGACCTGGTGGCCGACGTCGTCGACGCCGCGGCCGGCGAGCTGGTCGCCGCCGCCGGCGGGCCACCGCGGGACGCGGCCGCCTTCGCCGCGCTCGTCGAGAGGGCGCGGGCCGAGCTGCGGCCGCTCACGGTGGAGGGCGTGCGCCGGGTCGAGGCGGTCCTCACCCAGGCCCGGGAGGTCGCCGTCGCGATCGGTGCGGCGCCGCAGCGGCGGGTCCCGGAGGCGGCCGTCGCCGACCTGCGCCGGCAGATGGGCGGGCTGCTGCACCGGCGGTTCGTCACCGGGACCGGCCTGCGCCGGCTGCCCGACGTCGTCCGCTACCTGAAGGCCATGGCGCACCGGCTGGAGAAGCTGCCGGCCAACGCGGCCCGCGACGCGCTCTGGACCGACCAGGTCGCCGCGGTCGCCGCGGAGTACGAGCAGCTGCGCCGGCGGCTGCCGGCGACGGGTGCGCCGGACGACCCGGTCGTCCGGGTGCGCTGGATGATCGAGGAGCTGCGCGTCGGCCTGTTCGCGCAGGGCATCGGGACGCCGCGGCCGATCTCCGAGCAGCGGGTCTACAAGGCGATCGACGCGCTCGCCGGCTGAGCGGCGGCGTCGTCCTCGCGGGCCTTCTCCTCCGCGTGCTCGCGCAGGAGGGCGGAGATGCGCTGGCGGGTCACGCCGAAGAGCGCGGCGATGCGGTTGATGCTGACCTGCTCGCTCTGCAGGGCGTGCGCCTCGGCGCGCCGGAAGGCGCTCCCGGCGCGGGCGAGGGTGCCCATCACGGTGCTCACCGTCTCCACCACGAGCGGTCGGCTCTCGGTGGTGACGAGCTCCAGCCAGCTGGTCCCGTTCGCTCGCGCGGCCAGCAGCCGGTCCGCGCGCTCGCGGGCCGCGTGCAGCCGGTCGATGCAGTCGTCGAGCGCGGCGACCAGGTCGGCGAGGGCGCGGCTCGCCTCGTCCGGCGCGGAGGGACCTTCGACCATGCGGGCGGGACCTCTTCCTCTGTCGACGAGTTGCACACGATCCACCTGAACCCATGTTGCATGCAATGCGTGTGACATGCAACGGGTGCGACACGCAAGAGGGGTTGCACTGGGCCTCCCGAGCGTGGATAGTCACGCTCCACCGGATGGCGCGCAACCCGTCGCGCCGGACCGCCGGGCCCACCCCGTCGACGTGGTGGCCCCGGCCCGACAGGATCCAGGCCAGGCAGCCCGCAGAACGGAACCCGATGTCCACCTTCACCGCCAGCCTCGACCTCCCCCCGGGGGTGCGCAGCGTGCCCGTGGCGCGGCACGTGGTCGTCGACCTGCTGCGCGTCTGGCGCGCGCCGCACGACCGCGACGACGCCGCGCTGCTGGTCACCGAGCTCGTCACCAACGTCGTCGACCACGTCGGTGGCGAGGCGGTCATGACGCTGGAGCTGCAGCTGGCCGACGGCTGGCTCCGGATCTCGGTGGCCGACGGCTCCTCGGTGCAGCCCGTCATCCGCGAGCTCGACACCGGTCACCCGCGCGGGCGCGGCCTGCGGCTGGTTCAGGCGATCGCCGACCGGTGGGGCAGCGAGGACCACGACGGGGGCAAGCGGGTCTGGTTCGAGCTCGCCCCTCGGCAGCAGTGACCCGGCCGCTGGTTTGCCACCGGCCGGGTCCGGGGACGGGGACCGCAGGACCTGTTCGCGGACCGAAGGAGACTGCGCGATGAGCGAGCCCACCAGCAACACGCAGGCGGCGGGCGAGGGCCTGTCCGACGAGGAGATGGTGCAGACCGTCGCCGACCAGACCGCGAGCGACTCCGAGCACGCCGACGAGGCCGGCAAGGACTGGAACGGCGACCCGGGATCGGCTCCCGCGCCCACCGAGTGACCTCCCGGACGGCGCCGTCCCCGTCGGGGGCGGCGCCGTCGGCGTGCTGACAGACTCCGGGCCGTGACTGCTGCCCCGGTCGCCACCCGCCGTCCGCCGACCGTCGCCGTCGCCCGGCCGTCGCACCGCACGCTGCTGCGCTGGGCGGTCCGGCACGGGCTGCCCGCGGTCTACCTCACGCGCGCCGCGCGCCGCGGGGACCTCGTGGGCCGGTTCATGCGCGACCGGGCGACCCGGGAGCAGCCCTTCGCGCTCTACGAGGAGCTGCGCGCGGCCGGCCCGCTGAACTCCAGCAGCCTCGGCCTGGTCACGACGTCGCACGCCCTGGCGCAGGAGGTGCTGCGCTCGGAGGCCTTCGGCGTCGGCTGGGACCGCTCGTCCGCGCCCGCCCCGATCCGCTGGGCCCTCGAGCACGGCGACGAGCTGGACGCGGCAGGCGTCGCCGAACCGCCGTCCATGCTGGTCGTCGACCCGCCGGACCACAGCCGCTACCGCCGGCTGGTCAGCCGCGCGTTCACGCCGCGGGCCATCGCCGCGTTCGAGCCGATGGTCGAGCGGACGGCGCACGAGCTGCTCGACGCCCTCGAGGGCGAGGACGGCGTCGTCGACCTGGTCGAGCGCTACGCAGCAGGGCTTCCCGTGCTCGTCATCGCCGAGCTGCTCGGCGTCCCGGTCGACCGGCGGGAGGACTTCCTGCGCTGGGGCGGGGCCGGCGCGGCCACGCTGGACCCCGGTCTGCCGCTGCGCCGCTACCTGCGCGCCGAGCGCGGGCTGCGCGAGCTGCACGCGTTCCTGCGCGGGCACTTCGACCGGCTGCGCCGCGAGCCGGGGGACGACCTGGTCAGCCGGCTGGTCGGGCTGCCGGGGGAGGAGGCGCTGTCCGAGCGGGAGCTGCACGCAACGGTGATGCTGCTGCTCGGCGCCGGGTTCGAGACCACGGTGAACCTGCTCGGCAACGCCGTCGTCCTGCTCGACGCGCACCGGGACCAGTGGGACGCGCTGCGCGCCGCGCCCGAGGGCTGGGCGGGCGCCGTCGAGGAGGCGCTGCGCCACGACAGCCCCGTGCAGATCACCGGCCGGACGGCGAGGAGCGACGTCGAGCTGGCCGGGCGCCGGCTGCCGGCCGGTGCGCGGGTGACCCTCCTGCTCGGGGCGGCCAACCGCGATCCCGAGGTGTTCGCCGATCCGGCCCGCTTCGACGTCACCCGCCCGAACGCCCGCGAGCACCTCGCGTTCTCCGGCGGCATCCACTACTGCCTCGGCGCGGGCCTGGCCCGGCTCGAGGGCGTGGTGGGGCTCCGGGTGCTCACCGAGCGCTTCCCCGGCCTGCGGGTGGCCGGGAGCCCGGTGCGCCGCGACCTGCAGACCCTGCGCGGCTTCGAGATCCTGCCCGTGCGCCTCCGGTAGTCCCGCCCGGGCCGGTCGTCACGACGGCAGGACGGCGCGACCGCTCCGGTCGGCCACCAGCGCCACGGAGACGTCCCAGGCCCGCGCGGCGTCCTCGGCGCTGCGCAGCGGGCGCCAGAGGGGCTGCTCCGCGGGCGGGCCACCGAGGCCCCCGAGTCCCCCTGGCCCGTACAGCCGGCTCCCCTGGGCGGCGGGTGAGGTGGCGGCGACGAGGGCCGGCAGCTGCGCCGTCTCCACCGTGCCGACCACGAGACCGCGACGGGACAGCGCGCGGATCACCCGCACCTCGCGCGTGTCCTCGGCGCGGCCCATCTCGGGGCGCGCGGCGAGCAGGCTCGTCGGTGCGACGCCGGGGTGGGACAGGTTGCTCGTGGTGCCCCAGCCGCCCGCCCGGCTGCGCCGGTCGAGCTCGAGGCCGAACAGCCCGAGGGCGATCTTGGACTGCCGGTACGCGCGCATGCCGTCGTAGCCGCGCTCCCAGCCCAGGTCGTCCCAGTTGATGCCGCCGCGTCGCGCGGCGACGCTGATCTGCGAGGTGACGCGGGCCCGGCCGGCGCGCAGCAGCGGCAGCAGGTGGGTGACGAGCGCGACGTGGCCCAGGTGGTTGGTGCCGAACTGCAGCTCGAACCCGTCGGCGGTCGTCCGCCGGTCCGGCGGCGTCATGACGCCGGCGTTGTTGACCAGCAGGTGCACGGGCCGGCCCTCCTCGTTCAGCGTCTCGCCGAGGGCGGCGACGGAGGCGAGGGAGGACAGGTCGAGGGCGCGGAGCGACACCTCCGCGTCGGGCACCCGCCGGCGGATCGCGGCGAGCGCCGCCTCGCCCTTGCCCGGGTTCCGGACGGGCAGCAGCACCTCCGCCCCGGCGGCGGCGAGCGTCGTGGCGATCCCGAGCCCGATGCCGTCGCTCGCGCCGGTGACGACGGCCCGCGTGCCGGACAGGTCGGGGACGGTGGGGTCGAGTCGTGTGCGTGTCATGGCTCCACCGTCGCCGGGATCCAGGACGGCGTTCAGGGCCTGTCGAGCCACGGATCGGCGGTCCGTGGCTACGCGGGCGCGGCGGCGGTAGGAACGGGGCGCATGGGGATCGACCGGGCAGGGCTGGCGGACTTCCTCCGCATCCGCCGCGAGGCGCTGCAGCCCGAGGACGTCGGCCTGCCGCGCGGGCAGCGCCGCCGGACCAGCGGGCTGCGCCGCGAGGAGGTCGCCGCGCTCTGCCACATGTCGGCCGACTACTACGCCCGCCTGGAACGGCAGCGCGGGCCGCAGCCCTCGGAGCAGATGATCGCCGCGATCGCCCAGGGCCTGCACCTGTCCGTCGACGAGCGGGACCACCTGTTCCGGCTCGCCGGGCACCACCCCCCGGCCCGGGGTGCCGACAGCGAGCACGTCAGCCCCGGCCTGCTGCGCATCCTCGACCGGCTGGACGACACCGCGGCGGAGGTCGTCACCGAGCTGGGGGAGACGCTCCGCCAGACCCCGCTGGGCGTGGCGCTCACCGGGGACGCCACCCGGTACACCGGCCCGGCGCGCAGCCTCGGCTACCGGTGGTTCACCGACCCCGCCTGGCGGGCGCTCTACGCGCCGGAGGACCACCCGTTCCTCTCCCGGCTCTACGCCTCCGGCCTGCGGGAGGTCGTCGCCCTGCGCGGTCCCGGCTCGCGGGCCGCGCGGTACGTCGACCTGCTGCTCGCGCGGAGCGAGGAGTTCCGGCGCATCTGGGAGGACCACGAGGTCGGCCTGCGCCCCCGCGAGGTCAAGCGCTTCGTCCACCCCCAGGTGGGCGCGCTCGAGCTCCACTGCCAGACCCTGCTCGACCCCGACCAGTCGCACCGGCTGCTCGTCTACACCGCCGTCCCGGGCTCGGAGACCGCCGAGAAGCTGCGGTTGCTGGGGGTGCTCGGCGCGGCCGCGGTGCCCTGACGGCCGGCCCCCACCGCCTCCGCCACCCGCGCGTGGGCGCGGTCACACCCTCTGACAGAGTGCCGGGAGAGCACTCGACGAAGGGTTCGCATGAGCATCCTGGGCACCCGCGTGGTCCGCACCGAGGACCCGCTCTTCCTCACCCGCGGCGCGACCTACACCGACGACCTCGTCGACGACCGCCTCACCGGAGCCGTGCACGCCACGTTCGTCCACTCGCAGGTGGCGCACGGGCGGGTGCTGTCGGTGGACGTCTCGGCAGCCCGCGAGGCGCCGGGCGTGGTCGACGTCGTCACGGCCGCCGACCTCACCGACCTGGAGCCGCTGCCGGCCGGGCTGCCGATGGTGCCGCCGGCGGTGCAGCGGCCGTGGCTGGCGGGGGACACCGTCCGGTTCGTCGGCGAGCCGGTCGCCGTCGTCCTCACCGAGGAGCGCTACCAGGGCGAGGACGCCGCGGAGCTGGTGTCGGTCGACATCGACCCGCTGCCCGCCGTGGTCGCCCTCGACCACGCGGTGCGCGACGAGGTGCTGCTGTTCCCCGAGGCGGGCACCAACGTCATGGCGACGTTCGGCAAGCCCGTCCCCGAGGGCTTCTTCGACGGCTGCGAGGTCGTCGTCCGGCAGCCGATGGTCAACCAGCGGGTCGCGCCGGTGCCGCTGGAGACCCGCGCGGCCGCCGCGGCCTGGGGCGACGACGGCCGGGTGACCATCTTCTGCTCGAACCAGAGCGCCCAGCAGGCCAAGGGGCAGATCGCCGGCTGGCTCGGCCTCGACCCCGCGCTGGTGCACCTGGTCACCCCCGACGTCGGCGGCGGCTTCGGCGCGAAGATCGGCGCCGACCCGGAGTTCGCGCTGGTCGCCTGGCTCGCCAAGCGGGTGGGGCGGCCGGTCCGCTGGGCGGAGAACCGGTCGGAGAGCATGGTCGGCATGGTCCACGGCCGCGGCCAGGACCAGGTGGTCACCGTCGGCGGCCGCCGCGACGGCACCGTCGAGGCCTACGCGATCGAGGTCGTGCAGGACGCCGGGGCCTATCCGCGGCTCGGCGTCGTCCTGCCGACGTTCACCCGGCTGATGGCCGCGGCCACCTACGCCTTCCCGAAGGTGCACGCCTACGCGCGGTCGGTGGCCACCAGCACGACGCCCACCGGCGCCTACCGGGGGGCCGGCCGGCCGGAGGCCACCGCGGCGGTGGAGCGGGCGCTCGACGTGTTCGCCGCCGAGATCGGCATGGACCCCGCCGACGTCCGCCGGAAGAACCTCATCCCGCCGTTCGACGAGCCGTACACGACCGCCAGCGGCGCCACCTACGACACCGGCAACTACGCCGCCGCCCTCGACCGGGCCCTGGAGGCGGCCGGCTACGCGGAGCTGCGGGCCGAGCAGGCGCGCCGGCGCGAGCGCGGCGACGTCCGGCAGCTCGGCATCGGGTTGTCGACGTACGTCGAGATCACCGGGGCCGACAACGGCATGGGCGCCGCCGAGTCGGCGTCGCTGGAGGTGCACCCCGACGGGACGGCGACGGTGCTCACCGGCACCTCGCCGCACGGCCAGGGGCACGCCACGGCCTGGGCGATGCTGGCCAGCGACCAGCTGGGCATCCCGGTCGAGAAGATCACCGTGCTGCACGGCGACACCGACCGGATCCCGCGCGGCGGCGGCACCATGGGCTCGCGCAGCCTGCAGCAGGGCGGCGCGGCCGTGCACCAGGCGGCGGTCGAGCTGATCGAGCTGGCCAAGGGGCGCGCCGCCGAGCTGCTGGAGGCCGACCCGGCCGACCTGGAGGTCGACCTGGGGGCGGCGGGCATCGCGGTGCGCGGCACGCCGGGGGCCGGGATCACGTTCGCGCAGCTGGCCGAGCAGGAGCAGCTGCTGGTCGACACCCGGTTCACCGCCGCCGGGCCGACCTTCCCGTTCGGCGCCCACCTGGCCGTGGTCGAGGTCGACGTCGAGTCGGGGAAGGCCGAGCTGGTGCGGATCGTGACCGTCGACGACGCCGGCACGATCGTCAACCCGCTGCTCGCCGACGGGCAGCGGCACGGCGGCATCGCGCAGGGGGTGGCGCAGGCGTTGCTGGAGGAGGTCCTCTACGACGCCGACGGCAACCCGCAGACCTCCACCCTGGCCGACTACCCGTTCGTCTCGGCCACCGAGCTGCCCAGCTTCGAGCTGGTCGACATGGCCACGCCCACGCCGATCAACCCGCTCGGCGCCAAGGGGATCGGCGAGGCCGGGACCATCGGCGCCACCCCCGCGGTGCACAACGCCGTCATCGACGCCGTGTCGCACCTCGGCGTGCGTCACGTCGACATGCCCGCCACCCCCATGAAGGTGTGGCGGGCCGTCCAGCAGGCCTCCGGAGGGACCCACTGATGCAGGTGACCGTCACCGTCAACGGGCAGCAGCGGACCGACGAGGTCGAGCCGCGGCTGCTGCTCGCGCACTACCTGCGCGAGGTCTGCGGGCTGCGGGCCACCAACATCGGCTGCGACACCACCTCGTGCGGGGCCTGCACGGTGATCGTCGACGGGCTGTCGGTGAAGTCGTGCACGGTGCTGGCGGCGCAGGCCGACGGGGCGAGCGTGACCACGCTGGAGGGGCTGGCCGGCCCCGACGGCGAGCTGCACCCGGTCCAGGCCGCGTTCCGCAGCGAGCACGGCCTGCAGTGCGGCTTCTGCACGCCGGGCATGGTGATGGCGGCGATCGGCGTCCTCGCCGACAACCCCGATCCCACCGACCGCGAGGTGCGGGAGGGCCTAGAGGGCAACCTCTGCCGCTGCACCGGCTACCACAACATCGTCCGCGCGGTCCGCGCCGCGGCCGAGGCCGGCCCGGCCGCCGGGCAGGTGCCTCAGTCCGAGGGGGTCCGAGCGTGATCCCGGCGCCGTTCGACTACGTACGGGCCTCCTCGGTGGAGGAGGCGATCGCCGCGCTCACCGAGCACGGCGACGACGCCAAGCTGATCGCCGGCGGGCACTCGCTGCTGCCGCTGATGAAGCTGCGGCTGGCCGTGCCGGCGGTGCTGGTGGACATCAGCCGCATCCCGGAGCTGTCCTACGTCCGGGTCGAGGACGGCGAGGTCGCGATCGGTGCGGGCACCCGCCACTTCGAGCTGGAGCGCTCCGACGTCGCCCTCGCCGAGGTGCCGCTGCTGCCGCACGTCGCCTCGCGCGTCGGCGACCCGCAGGTGCGCCACCGCGGCACGCTCGGCGGCACGGTCGCGCACAGCGACCCGGCGTCCGACCTGCCCACCGCGCTGCTGGCGCTGGGCGGCGACGTCGTCGTCCAGGGCCCGGGCGGCCGGCGGTCGATCCCGGTGACGGAGTTCTGGCTGGGCTTCTTCGAGACCGCGCTCGAGCCCGACGAGGTGGTCGTCGAGCTGCGCGTGCCGCGGACCGGGGCGGGCGGCTGGGGCTACGAGAAGTTCACCCGGCGGGAGAACGACTGGCCGATCGTGGCCGCCGCGGCGGTGCAGGGCCGGGTGGCGCTGGCGAACATGGCCGGCGCCGTGGTCCGGGCGACCGCGACCGAGGAAGCGCTGGCCGGCGGGGCCTCGATCGCCGATGCCGCCGCGCTGGCCGACCAGGGCCTCGAGCCGTCGTCCGACATGCACGCCGACGCCGAGTACCGCCGGCACCTCGCCCGCCTGCTCACGCGCCGCGCCCTGGAGAAGGCGGCCTAGTCACGCTTTCGGCGCCGGAAGCGGTCCTGCTTTCGGCGCCGGAAGCGGACGTTCAGCGGTGGGGCGGGAGCATCCCGGCGCCGACCGTGGCGTTGGTGGCCTCGTCGACGAGGATGAACCGGCCGGTGACCCGGTTGCGGTTGTAGTCGTCGAGGAACAGCGGCTGGGTGGTGCGCAGCCTGACCCGGCCGATGTCGTTGAGGCCGAGCTCGGTGGCCTCGAGGTCGCGGTGCAGCGTGTTGACGTCGAGCCGGTAGACCAGCTCCTTGACCATCGCGCGCACCGTGCGGGTGGTGTGCTTGACCACCAGCCGCTGCCGGGGGCGCAGGGGCTCGTCGGTCATCCAGCAGACCAGCGCGTCGAGGTCCTGGGTCGCCTGCGGCACGTTGCCCGGTCGGCAGAGCAGGTCGCCGCGGGAGACGTCGAGGTCGTCGGCGAGCCGCACGGTCACCGCCATCGGCGCGAACGCCTCCTCGACCGCCCCGCGCGGGCCGTCGATCGCGGCGACCGTGGTGGTCAGGCCGCTGGGCAGCACCTGCACCTCGTCGCCGGGGCGCAGCACCCCGCTGGCCACGGTGCCGGCGTAGCCGCGGTAGTCGTGGAACGCGTCGGACTGCGGCCGGACCACGTACTGCACCGGGAAGCGGACGTCGACCAGGTTGCGGTCGCTGGCCACGTGCACGTGCTCGAGGTGGTGCAGCAGCGACGGTCCTTCGTACCAGGGCGTGTGCGCCGAGCGGCTCACCACGTTGTCCCCGTGCAGCGCCGAGATGGGGACGACGGTCAGGTCGGGGATCGACAGCTTCGAGGCGAACGCCGTGAACTCGTCGCGGATGCGCTCGTAGACCTCCTCGGACCAGTCGACGAGGTCCATCTTGTTGACCGCGACGACGACGTGCGGCACCCGCAGCAGCGAGGCGAGGAAGGCGTGCCGCCGGCTCTGCTCGAGCATGCCCTTGCGGGCGTCGACCAGCACGATCGCCAGGTCGGCGGTGGACGCGCCGGTGACCATGTTCCGCGTGTACTGCACGTGGCCCGGGGTGTCGGCCAGGATGAACGTGCGGCGCGGGGTGGCGAAGTACCGGTAGGCGACGTCGATGGTGATGCCCTGCTCGCGCTCGGCGCGCAGGCCGTCGGTGAGCAGCGCGAGGTTCACGTAGTCGCCGCCGGCGCTGGCCCGCTCCACGGCCTCGTACTGGTCCTCGAAGACGGCCTTGCTGTCGTAGAGCAGCCGGCCGATGAGGGTGCTCTTGCCGTCGTCGACCGAGCCGGCGGTGGCGATGCGCAGGATGTCCTTGCGGGCGACGGCGATGTCGTGCGCCTGCTCGGCGGCGGCGGAGTGGACGTCGACGGGCGCCTGGGTGCTCGTCATCAGAAGTACCCCTCCTTCTTCCGGTCCTCCATGGCGGCGTCGCTGACCTTGTCGTCACCGCGGGTGGCGCCGCGCTCGGTCATCCGGGTCACCGCGATCTCGGCGATGACCTCCTCGACGGTGCGGGCCTGCGAGCGCACGGCTGCGGTCAGGTTGGCGTCGCCGACCGTGCGGTAGCGCACCGACTCGCGGAACACGCGCTCGCCGTCGCGCGGGGTGATGAACTCGTTGACCGCGTAGAGCATCCCCTGCCGCTCGACGACGTCGCGCTCCTCGGCGAGGTACAGCGGCGGGATCGCGATCTCCTCGCGGGCGATGTACTGCCAGACGTCGAGCTCGGTCCAGTTCGACAGGGGGAAGACGCGGAGCGACTCACCCAGGTGGATGCGGCCGTTGTAGAGGTCCCACAGCTCCGGCCGCTGGTTCTTCGGGTCCCACTGGCCGAACTCGTCGCGGAAGCTGAACACCCGCTCCTTGGCCCGTGCCTTGTCCTCGTCGCGGCGGGCGCCGCCGAACAGCGCGGTGAAGCCGTGCTTCTCGACGGCGTCGAGCAGCACCGGCGTCTGGATGCGGTTGCGCGAGCCGTTCGGCTCCTCCTTGACCAGGCCGGCGGCCATCGCCTCGGGCACCGAGGCCACGATGAGCTGCACGCCCAGCTCGGCCACCCGCTTGTCGCGGAACTCCAGGACGTCGTGGAAGTTCAGCCCGGTGTCGACGTGCATGACCGGGAAGGGGATGCGGGCCGGCGCGAACGCCTTGCGGGCCAGCTCCAGCATCACGATGGAGTCCTTGCCGCCGGAGAACAGCAGCACCGGCCGCTCCAGCTCGGCGGCCACCTCACGGATGATGTGGATCGACTCCGCCTCGAGCGTCTCCAGCTGGGTCAGCCGGTAGTCAGGTGTGGACACGCGCGCGGGCTCCGGTCGCTCGACAGCAGGGCTATGACAGGACCCCAACCGCATCGGTTCGGTAGGGATTCCCGGGACCAGTGTCCCTGATCACCCGGCGGCGACGGCCGTGAGGATGGTCTCCTTCAGCTCGGGACGGCACACCACGAGGTCGGGCAGCGACGGATCGGCCTCGTTGTAGCGCAGCGGCGAGCCGTCGAGGCGGACGGCGACGAGGCCGGCCGCGAGCGCGACGGCGACCGGCGCCGCGGAGTCCCACTGGTACATGCCGCCGGCGTGCACGTAGGCGTCCACCTCGCCGCGCACGACCGCGCTCACCTTGAACCCGGCCGACCCCATGGGCACCGTCGTGCCGCCGAGTGCCCGGGCGGCCGACGCGGCCACCGCCGGCGGGCGGGTCCGGCTGACGGCGATCCGCGGCGGGCCGGCGTCGCGGGCGGGGACGACCGGCGGCGGGTCGGTGACCAGCACCGTGCCGAGGCCGGGCAGCGCCACCGCGGCCGCGGTCAGCGAGCCCGCGGACCACAGCGCCACGTGCACCGCCCAGTCGCGGCGGCCCTCGCCGTACTCGCGGGTGCCGTCGAGCGGGTCGACGATCCACACCCGCGGCGCGTCGAGCCGCCGCCGGTCGTCGACCGCCTCCTCGCTGAGGACGGCGTCGTCCGGGCGGTGCTCGACGAGCACGGCCGCGATGGCGGCCTGCGCCCCGGCGTCGCCGCGGTCGCCCAGCTCCCGGCCGGTGGCCCCGCCGGCCCGCAGGTCCAGCAGGACGCGCGCGGCCGCGGCGGCGGCCTCCCGCGCGACGTCGACGTCGGTCACCGCCGCACCTCCGTGGCGTCGGTCGGCCGCCCGGGCGGTGCGTGCCGGCCGGAGGCGTCGGTGATCGCACCGAAGTAGCCGGCCAGCTTCTCGGGCCGGGGGGAGACGAACACGCCCCGCGCCTCGACCAGCGCACGGTCGGGCTCGGCGGCGAGGGCGATCGTGCCGGCGACGACGGTCCGGCGCCCGGCGTCCTCCACGACCCGGGCGCGCAGCACCACCGGCGTGTCCAGCGGCACGGGCCGCCGGTAGTCCAGCTCGAGGTGCGCCGTCATGCCCCACAGCCCGGCCGCGATCGCGGCCGAGCCCAGCACCTGGTCCAGGAGCAGGCCGCTCACGCCGCCGTGCAGGTACCCGGGCGGGCCCTCGTAGGCCAGCCCGAGCACGGTCTCGGCGACGATCCCACCGTCGGCCCGGCGCAGGTCCAGCGGCGGCGCCATCGCGTTGCCGACGCCGGTCACCGGGCTGTACACGCGCCGGAACGCGATCGGGTCGTCGAGCGCGGGCAGCTGGTGGGCCGGCCGCTGCGCGGCGGTCAGCCGCGCGGTGACCGCGCGCGCCTCCGCCGCGGCCGCGAGCAGCTCCTCGGCCGGCACCGTCGTCCGCACCGAGGCGTCGAGCAGCCCGCGCAGCGCACCGCCCAGCTCGGTGACGGCGGCCAGCAGCGTCGGGTCGGGTTCGGGTGCCACGTCCCGGGACGGTAGCCAAGCTCGGGCGGGGCTCAGTCGGGCGGCCCCGAGCGGCGCAGCCGCACGGTGAACTCGGCACCCTCTCCCGGCGCGGTGACCAGGTCCACCGTGCCGCCGTGGGCGGCCACCAGCGAGGCCACGATGGCCAGCCCCAGGCCGGTGCCCCCGCCCTCCCGCGTGCGGGAGGTGTCGGCCCGGTAGAACCGCTCGAACACCCGCGCCGCGTCGGCCTCGGTCATGCCGGGCCCCTCGTCGGCGATCCGCACCAGCAGGACGTCGGGATCGGCGTCCTCGGCGACGGTGACGGTCACCCGGGCGGTGTGCGGCGTGTGGGTCAGCGCGTTGGTCACCAGGTTGCCGATCACCTGCCGCAACCGGGCCTCGTCCCCCAGGACGACGGGGACGTCGGTCAGCGACTCGTCGAGGTGCAGCGTGACCGGGCGGTCGGGCTGGACGGCGCGCGCGTCGTGCACCGCGTCGCCGGCGATCTCGGCCAGGTCGACCGGCGTGATCGACAGCGGCCGCTGCTGGTCCATGCGGGCCAGCTGCAGCAGGTCCTCGACCAGCAGCCCCATGCGCGCGCCCTCGGACTCGATGCGGTGCATGAGCCGCTTCGTCTCCTCGGGATCGCCGACCGCCCCCTGGCGGTACAGCTCGGCGAACCCGCGGATCGAGGTGAGCGGGGTGCGCAGCTCGTGGCTGGCGTCGGCGACGAACCGCCGCATCCGCTCCTCGGACGCCCGGGCCTGCGCCTCGGAGTCCTGCTGCGCCCGGAACGAGCTCTCGATGCGGGCCAGCATGCCGTTGAGCGCGGTCGACAGCCGGCCGACCTCGGTGCGCTCGTCGCCCTCCGGCACCCGCTGGGACAGGTCGCCGGCCGCGATCGCCTGCGCCGTCCGCTCGACGTCGGTCAGCGGCCGGAGGCTGTTGCGCACCAGCAGGTAACCGGCCGCCCCCAGCAGGACGAGGACGATCAGCCCGACGACGACCTCGATGGTCACCAGGCGCTTGATGGCCGCCTGGTCCCGTGAGACGTCGATGCCGATGACCACCGTGGACCCGTCCGGGAGCTCGCCGCTGATCAGCCGCCAGTCGGTCTTCCCGTCGACGGCGGGCACGGTGACCGCGTTCCCCGCCGTGCCGAGGTCGGTCTCGGGGGTCGGCGTGCCGACGTCGGGCTCCCCACCCCCGGTCGGCCCCCAGAGGACGACGAGGTCCGCCTGACCGGGCGCGAGGCAGGCGAGGTAGACCGGGGTGGGCGCGGCCTGGTACTGCCCGCGCGCGCACATCCCGAGGTAGCGGCCCGGTCGTTCCTCCACCTGCCGCAGGTAGGAAGCCAGCTGGGCGTCCTGCTGAGTGGTCAGGTAGTCGCGCAGCAGCGAGGTCGCCGCGATCCCGGTCGCGCCCAGCCCGACGGCGACCAGCACCACCAGCAACGCCACGAGGGTGACCCGCAGCGGCACCCGGGCCGGCCGGGCCGGGCGCGGACCCCCCTCCAGCAGTCCGGAGGTCGTCACCGCGTCACGTGCCGCGCGGCAGCCGCAGCGTGTAGCCGACGCCGCGGATGGTGTGGAGCAGCCGCGGCTCGGTGGTGTCGACCTTGCGGCGCAGGTAGGAGATGTAGGACTCGACGACGTTGGCCTCGCCGTTGAAGTCGTAGTTCCAGACGTGGTCGAGGATCTGCGCCTTGGACAGCACCCGCCCGGCGTTGGTCATGAGGTAGCGCAGCAGCTTGAACTCCGTCGGCGAGAGGGGGATCAGCTGCCCGGCCTTGAGCACCTCGTGCGACTCCTCGTCGAGCTCGATGTCGGCGAAGGTGAGCCGCGGCGCCTCGGCGGCCCGCTGCGGACCGGACGTGCGGCGCAGCACCGCCCGGATGCGGGCGAGCACCTCGTCGAGGCTGAACGGCTTGGTGACGTAGTCGTCGCCGCCCAGGGTGAGCCCGGAGACCTTGTCCTCCGCCGCGTCGCGCGCGGTCAGGAACAGCACGGGGGTGTGCCGGCCGCTCTCGCGCAGCCGCCGCACGACGCCGAAGCCGTCGAGGCCGGGCATCATCACGTCGAGCACGAGCAGGTCGGGACGGAAGGACGCCGCGAGGGCGAGGGCCTGCTGGCCGTCGGCGGCCGTGGCGACCTCGAAGCCGGCGTAGCGCAGGCTCGCCGAGAGCAGCTCGCGGATGTTCGGCTCGTCGTCCACCACCAGGAGGCGGGCCTCGGGCGCGGGGCGCCCGCTGGGCTGGCTGCCGGTCACGGCTCCTCCCGAGGGGCGCGCTGATGCCGTGGTCATGCCTGAGAGGTTCCTGGCACCGGCTTCGGCTGCCCTGGACGGTACCTGTGAACTGCCTGTCAGCGATGTCGTCGGGCGGCTTCCGCGCCGCGGTCCGCTCCTCGCTCGTTCCTCGCTGCGATGCTCCCGCGGCGGTCAGCCGCCGGCGGGCGACATCGCCCGCCCGCGCCGCCAGTAGCCGATCGCGTGGTGCTGCGCCCGCCCCAGTCCCCAGCGTCCGCGCAGGTCGGCGCGCACCGCGCGGACGGCGGCCGACTCCGCCGCCACCCAGGCGAACAGGTCGTCGCCGGCCGGCCGCTCCAGCGCGGCCACCGCGTCGGCCAGCAGGGTGCTCTCGCCCGGCGCCGTCCCGCCGCGGTGCAGCCAGCGCACCTCGACCCCGGCCGGAGTGGCGAGCGGCTGCTCCTCCTCCGGCCCGGCGACCTCCACCAGCGCCAGCCCCTCCGTGGCCGCCGGGGCGGCGGCGAGGACCCGGCTGATCGCCGGGAGGGCGGTCTCGTCACCGGCCAGGAGCAGCCGGCCGGCCGGCCGGTCGCCGAGCGCCGCGCCACCGGCGACGGCGAGCGGGGCGCCGGCCGTGGCGGCCGCGGCCCACGCGGCGGCCGGGCCGGTGCCGTGCAGCACGAAGTCGATCTCGACCGTGCCGGCGGCGAGGTCCTGCCGGCGGGCGGTGTAGCTGCGCAGGCTCACCCCGTGGCTGCCCTGCGGCCAGACGATCCGGCCGTCCCGGGCGATCCCCGGCCATACCGGGGCGTCGTCGCCGACCCGGGGGACGAGGAGGTGCACCGTGGGACCGGCGGCGGCGACCGCGGCCGGCTCGCCGCGCAGCAGCACCCGGCGCACGGTCGGCGTCACGTCCGCCACCGACGCGACGGTGAGGACGTCGACCGGGCGGACGTCGGGAGCGTTCACGGGGGACCAGCGTAGGAACGGGCCGACCCGGCCGACCCCGGGGGAATGGAGTCGACCGGGCCGGCGATCGAGGACGGCGGTCGAACTCACCCTCGGTAGTCGTCGTCCGCGCCTTGACCAGCGCGGATGAATGAGAGCGACCCCGTCGACGAACACGCTACGTCACCGGGGCGGCGATGTCAGTGCCCGCACGGGTGAGACCCGGTTCCTTTCGGGTGATGTGTGCCCGCCGCCCGCCACGGGCAGGGGAGCGGGGACCGCGCAGACCAGGAGGAGCGATGGCCGACGACTTCGAGAAGGGTGATCACGTCACCTGGAACAGCCACGGCTCGAAGGCCGAGGGCACCGTCCAGCGGAAGATCACCGAGGAGACCGAAGCCGCCGGCCGGAAGGTGAAGGCGAGCAAGGACGAGCCCCAGTACGAGGTGAAGAGCGACAAGAGCGGGGGCACCGCCGTGCACAAGCCGGGTGCCCTGCACGAGGACTGAGGAGATCCCGTGACCGAGAGCGCAGACCAGTTCGCCGGCACGTCGGCGCGCAGCACCAAGCACAGCCCCCGCGTGGACGAGGAGCTCGAGCACGAGTTGCAGGGCATGCTCAAGGCCGAGCGGGGCACCCGCGCCGAGGAGTGGCGCGAGGTCGAGCCGTCGGCCGAGGGCGAGCCCGACATCGACGCCGACCCGGCCGGCACCCTCGTCGGGGGCACCCCGGTCGGCATGGACGCCGACGCCGTCGTCCGACGCGCGGAGCTCGCCCGCTGGCTCGACCGCGCCGACTTCCCCAGCGACGGCCCGAACCTGGTGGAGGCCGCGCGCGACCACCGGGCACCCGACGCCGTCGTCGCCGAGCTGGAGCGGCTGCCCGGGGGCCAGACCTACGAGCGGATCGGTGACGTCGTCCGCGCGCTGGGCTACCCCACCGAGACCTGACCGCGACCCGCCGCCGGGTCGTCAGGACCCGGCGGCGGGCCCCGCTCCGTCGGAGGACGGCTCCTCCGCCTGCTCCTGCGCGATCTCCTCGCGCCCGCGGCGGCGGAACAGCCTCGAGCCCGGGAAGCCCTTCACCACCTCGCGCAGGTCCTGGACGGTGTCCAGCAGCGCGTGCACGTCCGGCGCCACGCCCTCGAGGCCCTGCAGCACGGGCAGGATGTCGTCGTCCAGGTGGGTCACCAGGGTGGGCAGCCGGTCGATCAGCGTCACCAGCGCCTCGACCTCGTGCGGGTCCATGGTCTCGGCCAGCCGGCGCAGCGAGGGTGCCAGCTGCTGCAGCGGCTCGGCGTAGCCGTCCACCACCGGTTCCATCCGCCCGACCAGCCCCTCCGCCCGGGCCAGGGCGCCGTCGGCGCGCTCGGTGGTCCGGCCGACGGCGGTGATCGCCTCGTCGGCCTTGGCCCGCGTCGCGCCCACGGCGGCGATCGCGTCGTCCGCCCGCTGCTGGGTGCCGGCCAGCCGGTCGATGGCCTCGTCGGCCTTGCGCTGCGTGTCACCGACCCGGCCGATGGCGGCGTCCGCCTTGTCGCGGGTCGCCTCCAGCGCGGTGAGCGCCGCCTCGGCCCGCCCGACCGCGACCTCCACCCGGCCGATCAGCGTCGTCACGCGGCCGAGCAGCTCCTCGACCCGCCCCACGACCGAGCCGATGCGCGGCACCAGCGCCAGCGCGTCCGAGACCCCCTCGCGCAACCCCTCCACCGCGTTGAGCACGTCGCCCGGACCAGGGAGGGAAGGCAATCTCACCCCCGCGACGCTACGACGGGTGCGGATCCGGCGCCCCTCGGTACAGGCGAGTCGACACGATCGAGCGGTGCGGCGCCCGTATCGTGGGAGGACCGCCGCACGGATGCGCGGGCGCCGGCGCCTGGCCGCCGGATGCGGACGGGGTACGGCAGCGCACGCACAGCCACGATGGGAAGTCGACAGCGGTGGGGGAACAGCCGAGGCGGGACGACGGCGGCGACCGTCGGGTGCCCGGGCGGTCCCGGGCCCGCGCCGACCAGCCCGGCGCCCAGCCGATCACCGTCGAACAGCTGCTCGCCCGCCAGGGCGGTCCGGCCACCGGCCGCCGGCGCGCCGTCCGGCGCGGTGGGGAACCCGGGCCCGGCGAGGCGCCCGCGCGGCTGAGGGCCCCGGACGCACCGCCGGCGGGCACGCGCGGCGGCATGCCCCCGGTCCCCGGTGCCGGCCCGGCGCCCGTGGCGCCCCCGCCCGCCCCGGCCCCGCCCGTGTCCTCCGCGACGACGGCCCCACCCGCCGGCCACCGCCCCGGCCTGCCGCCCATGCCCGACGGCCGGGCGCGCCCCTCCGTGCCGGTCCCGCCGCTGCCCCGTGCCGGCGCCGCGGTCTCCTTCCCGCCCGCCGACGTCGAGCCGGGCGTGCGCCCGTCCCGTCCCGTCGCCCCGCTGCCGCCGATCCCGGGCAAGCGGCCGGCCCCGCCGGCGCCGGAGGAGCGGCCGCCCCCCGGCTTCGCCCACCGGGCCCGCCGGTCCGCCACCGCCACCCGCGGTCGCCGGCGCCTGACGCGTGCGGTCCTCGTGATCGTCGCGGTCGTCGCCCTCGTCGGGCTGTACCACCTCGGCCTGTACTTCTACGTCGACCGCAGCATCGGGCGGGTGGACGCGCTGGCCACCGACGGGGCCGAGGTGCTGGCCCCGCAGCTGCAGGCCGACACCGAGACCTACGTGGTGGTCGGCTACGACGTCCCCGGGCAGGAGGGGCCGGCGTCGGTCGCCACGCTGGTCGCCTCCGTGTCCGAGGAGGAGCAGCGGGCGGTGCTGGTCAGCATCCCGCCGACCGCCTACGTCGACACCCCGGCCTGCCGCACCTCCGACGGCTCGCTGCGCCCGCCGACGTCGGAGGCGTTCGCCTCCTCGCTGCTCGACGGCGGTCCGGCCTGCCTGGTGCGCGCCGTGCAGCAGCTCTCCGGCCTGCGCGTGGACCACTACCTGGCGGTGGACCTCTCCCAGCTGCCCGGCATGGTCGACGCCCTCGACGGGATCTCGGTGTGCGTCCCGGGCTCGGCGGCGTCGGCAGCGGCGGCCGAACCCCTGCCCGCCGGGCAGCACCAGCTCACGGGCGCGGACGCGGCGGCGTTCCTGCGCCCGGGGGACGCCGGCTCCGACGTCACCGGCGCCGGGGTCGCCGAGCGGGCGCAGGTCGTGCTGACCGCCACCCTGGGCGGGGCGATGTCGACCGGCACGCTGCTGAACACCGTCGCCCTCACCCAGTTCCTGTCGCGGGCGGCCGACGCCCTCACCGTCGACGAGGCGACGACCCTCGGCGACCTGCGCGGCCTGGCCGGCACCCTCGGCGAGCTGCCGGACGGCGCGGTGCAGGGGGCCGGCCTGCCGGTGTCCCTGGTTGGCTACGTGCCGGTCGGCTCCGAGGAGGCGTACGTGCTCCTCGACGGCGCCGGCGCGCGGAAGATCTTCGACGCCGTCATCGAGCGCACGGCACTGCCGGAGGAGTACACCGCCGCCCCGCCGGCTGCCGACGGGGCACCGGCGGAGGCGTCGCCCCCGGCCGAGCCGAGCGCGTCCGCCGAGGCCGCGGTCCCGCCGGCGCCGGCCGGTCCCGAGCCGCTCACCGCGGCGCCGGGCACCGTCACCGTCGACGTCCTCAACGGCACGGGCACGGCGGGGCTGGCGGCCCAGGTCGGCGACCAGCTGCGGGCGCAGGGCTTCGGCGTCGGGGCGGTGGGCAACGAGCCCGGGACCGTGAACGAGACCCTCGTCCGCCACGGCCCGGCGGCCCTCGAGCGCGCCCGCACCGTCGCGGCGGCGGTGCCGGGTGCGGTGCTGCAGGCCAGCGACAGCATCGGCGACGCCGTCCAGCTGGTGCTCGGCCCCAACTTCTCCACCGTGGTGGCGGTGACCGTCCCCGATCGCGCGGTGGCGGTGCCGGCTCCGGAGACGCCGGCCGCCGAGACGACCGCCGCACCCACCCCCGAGCCGACCGCGCCGGCCTGCAGCTAGCCCCTGCGGCCGCGACGGTGCGGTGGACCGGCGGCGATGTGCACCACCGGCGCATGCGCGCGCCGAAAGTGCGCCCCTGCCGCACAGGGCTTCGCGCTGGAGCCGGCACCTGCCGGGGAACGACACCGGCGCCGTCCCCCGGTGGGGACGGCGCCGGTGGGCGACGACTACGGGCGGGCGATCACCCGAAGCGGCCGGAGATGTAGTCCTCGGTCGCCTTCTCGTCGGGGTTGGTGAAGATCTTCTCGGTCGGGTTGAACTCGATCAGCCGGCCCGGCTGCCCCACGCCGTTGAGGTTGAAGAACCCGGTGTGCTGGCTCACCCGCGCCGCCTGCTGCATGTTGTGCGTGACGATGACGATCGTGAACTGCTCCTTGAGCTCCGTCATCAGGTCCTCGATGGCCAGCGTCGAGATCGGGTCCAGGGCCGAGCAGGGCTCGTCCATGAGCAGCACGTCGGGCTCGACGGCGATCGCGCGGGCGATGCACAGCCGCTGCTGCTGACCGCCGGACAGGCCGGCGCCGGGCCGGTCGAGGCGGTCCTTGACCTCGTCCCACAGGTTGGCGCCGCGCAGCGACTGCTCCACCAGCTCGTCGAGCTCGGGCTTGCGCATCTTCTTGCTGTTGAGCCGCACGCCGGCGATCACGTTGTCGTAGATCGACATCGTCGGGAACGGGTTCGGCCGCTGGAAGACCATGCCGATCTGCCGGCGGACGTCGACGGGGTCGGTGTCAGCGGCGTAGAGATCCTGGCCGTCCATGACGACCTTACCCTCGACGCGGGCGCCGGGGATCACCTCGTGCATCCGGTTGAGCGAGCGCAGGAAGGTGGACTTGCCGCAGCCCGAGGGGCCGATGAGCGCCGTCACGGCGCGCGGCTCGATCGAGACGTTGACCCCCTCCACCGCGAGGAAGTTGCCGTAGTAGATGTTCAGGTCCGAGACGTCGATGCGCTTGGCCACGATGTTCTCCGTAGGTCGGGTCGGCCGGGTCAGCGACCGGTCTTGGGGGCGAAGACGCGGCTGATCAGCCGTGCGACGAGGTTCAGGATGAGCACGATCACGATGAGCACGAACGCCGCGGTCCAGGCCCGGTTGATGCCGTTCTCCGGAGGCACGCCGGGCTGGGTGAGCTGGTAGTACGCGTAGACCGGCAGGGTGGCCATGCGGCCGTCGAACGGGTCGAAGTTCGACGCGTTGGTGAGGCCGACGGTGACCAGCAGCGGCGCCGTCTCACCGATGACCCGGGCGATAGCCAACGTCACCGCGGTGCCGAGACCGGCGAGCGCGGTGGGCAGGACCACCTTCACGATCGTGCGCCACTTCGGCACGCCCAGAGCGTAGGAGGCCTCGCGCAGCTCGTTGGGCACGAGCTTCAGCACCTCTTCGGACGAGCGCACGACGACCGGGATCATCAGCACCGACAGGGCGACCGCACCGGCGAAGCCCATGCGCACGCCCGGGCCGAAGAAGATCACGAACAGCGCGTAGGCGAACAGGCCGGCGACGATCGACGGGATGCCGGTCATGACGTCGACCAGGAAGGTGATCCACTTCTTCAGCCGGCCGCGGCCGTACTCGACGAGGTAGATCGCGGTCATCAGGCCGATCGGCACCGACATGAGCGCGGTGATCGCGGTGATGATCAGCGTGCCGAAGATGGCGTGGTAGGCGCCGCCGCCGGGGCCGGTGACCCCCACCATCGAGGAGGAGAAGAACTCCCCGTCGAGCCGGGCGGCGCCCTTGCTGACGACCTCCCAGACGAGGCTCACCAGCGGCACCATCGCGACGAGGAAGGCGCTGTAGACCAGGCTGGTGACGAACCGGTCGGTCGCCTTGCGCGAGCCCTCGCGGGCTCGGGACGCCGTGCAGACGATCGCGGTGCCGACCACCCCGACCGCCACGGCGAGCAGGACGACGTTGAGGTCGGTGACCACCAGGAGCAGGACGGCGAGGACGGCCAGCCCGCCGAACACGGCGGGCGCGAACCTGCGCGGGAGCGGGTGGTGGTCGCTCCCGGGCAGGGAGTCGACCGGGGCGGGGGCCTCCGGGGTCCGGGTCGGGGTGCTCATCCGATTCACTCCGAGAAGTCGGCCCGGCGGTTGACGATCGCCCGGGCGAAGAAGTTGACCGCGAAGGTGATGACGAACAGCGCCAGACCGCTGAAGATCAGCGTGTTCACGTCCAGGCCGCTGGCCTCGGGGAAGTTCAGCGCGATGTTCGCGGCGATCGTCGACGGGTTGGTGCTGCTGATCAGGTTGAACGTGACGACGCCGGAGGCCGACAGCACGATCGCGACGGCGAGCGTCTCGCCGAGCGCACGGCCGAGCCCGAGCATCGCGCCGCCGATGACCCCGGAGCGGCCGTAGGGGAGCACGGCCATGCGGATCATCTCCCAGCGGGTCGCGCCCAGGGCGAGGGCTGCCTCGCGGTGCAGCGCGGGGGCCTGGCTGAAGACCTCGCGGGAGATGGCGCTGATGATCGGCAGGATCATGACCGCCAGCACGATCCCGGTGGTGAACATGGTGCGGCCGGTCGCCGAGGCGGGACCGGCGAAGAGCGGGATGAACCCGAGGTTGCGCTCGAGCCACTCGTACATCGGGACGAGCTTCGGGGCCAGCCACGCGATGCCCCAGAACCCGAAGACGATGCTGGGGATGGCGGCGAGCAGGTCGACGACGTAGCCGAGCCCCTGCGCCAGCCGGCGCGGGGCGTAGTACGTGATGAACAGGGCGATGCCGATCGCCAGCGGGGTGGCGATGAGCAGCGCGAGGATCGCGGCGAGCAGCGTGCCGAAGAGCAGCGGCCAGACGTAGGCGAGGGCGCTCTCCTCGCCGGGCAGCTCGCTCGGGTCGGCGACCAGCGCGGGGATGGACTGGGCGATGAGGAAGACGGCGACCCCGGCCAGGACGACCAGGATCAGGATGCCGGCGCCGCTGGCGCTGCCGGCGAAGAGGCGGTCGCCCAGCCGGCGGACCGAGCGCTTCGGTCGCTCCTGCTGCTGGGGGGCGCTGGTGAAGGTCACTCCGGCTCCGGTCGACGAGCGGTGGATGTGGGGTCCGGGCGGCCGAACGGCCCGGGGCGTCTGTCGACGCCCCGGGCCATCCGGGCTGAAGGCACGGTCAGGCGGCGCTGATCGCGTCGACCGCGGTCTGGGCCTGCTCGCGCAGACCCTCGGAGATCGGCGACGAGCCGGCCTGCTCGGCCGCGGCCTGCTGGCCGTCCTCGCTGATCACGTAGCCCATGAAGGCCTTGACCAGGTCGGCGGTCTCCTGGTCCTCGTACTGGACGCAGCCGATGTGGTAGCTGACCAGCACGATCGGGTACTCGTCCGGGTTCGTCGTGGTGCGGTTGATCTCGTAGGCGAAGTCGTACTCGCCACGGCCGGAGACCAGCTCCGAGCCCTCGACCACGGCCGAGGCGGCCTCGGGGCTCGGGGCGACGAACTGCTCGCCGACCTTGATGTTGGCGACGCCCAGCTCGCCGGCCTGGCTCTCGTCGGCGTAGCCGATCGCGCCCTCGCCGGCCTGCACCGCGCTGATCACGCCTGAGGTGCCGTTGGCGGCCTCGCCACCCTCGAGAGGCCACTCGCCGTCCGGCTCCGAGGTCCACACCTCCGGCGCGGCCGCCGCCAGGTACTCGGTGAAGTTGTTCGTGGTGCCCGAGTCGTCACCGCGGTGGACGGCGGTGATCGCCGTGCCGGGCAGCTGCGCCTCCGGGTTGTCGGCGGCGATCGCCGGGTCGTTCCACGTGGTGATCGCCCCGGTGAAGATGCCCGCGATCGTGGCGGGGGAGAGGTTGAGCTCCTCGACGCCCGGCAGGTTGTAGACGACCGCGATGGCCGAGATGTAGTTCGGCAGCTCGAACACGCCGGAGTCGCCGCAGACCTCGGCCGCGGCCGCGAGCTCCTCGTCGTCGAGCGGGGCGTCGGAGCCGGCGAACTGCACACCGCCGGTGGTGAACTGCTCGCGGCCACCGCCGGAGCCGACCGGGTCGTAGTTCACGGTCACGTCGGGCTGCTCGCCGCTGAAGCCGGCCGTCCAGCCCTGCATGGCGGCCTGCTGGGCGCTCGAACCGGCGCCGTTCAGGGTGCCGCTCAGCTGCTCGGCGCTGCTGCCGCCCTCGCTGCCCCCGTCACCGCTGCCGGACTCGTTGGACGCGCCGCACGCGGCGAGCGCGAGGGAGCCAGCGAGCGCCATCGCCACGGGGATGGCGCGCGTCTTGGTGCTGAGCTTCAAGTCGTTGCCTCTCGACACGGCCCGGACGTCGTAGCCGGGCGCACTGGACCAACGTGCGAGAAAGCTAGGGAGCCGAGGTGGCCTGATCCGGGTCGCCGGGTGAACGAGCGGTGAACGCCTGCCGAGCGTTTCCCGACCGGGTGAGAACGGGATCACAACCGCTCGGTGAACGAGGGCGCGTCGGCTATCGCCGGTAACGAGACCGTCTCAGCTCGCTACGCCCGGCGCCACTGCACGTCGACGGAGAACCGCCGGAAGCCGGTGCGCTCGTACAGCGCGACGGCGGCGGCGTTCTCCTCCTCGGTGTACAGCAGCACCTGCCCCAGACCGCGGCCGCGCAGGTGCGCCAGCCCGAGGTCGGTGAGCGCGCGCCCGAGGCGCAGCCCCTGGGCGTCGGGGTCGATGCCGAGCACGTAGATCTCGCCGACCGCCTCGTCGGCGGCGTCCCCGGGCGGGTGCACCTTCGTCCAGTGCGAGCCGAGCAGGACGCCGCCGTCGTCGGGGTCGCCGCGCCAGGCCAGCAGGAAGCCCGCCGGGTCGAACCACGGCTCGGCTTCGCGCAGCCGCAGGTCCTCGGCGGTCCACCGGCCCTGCTCCGGGTGCCACGCGAAGGCGCGGGCGTTGACCCGCAGCCACGCCTCCTCGTCGCGGCCGGGGACGAACGGCAGCACCTGCACGCCCTCCGGCAGCCGGGGCCGCGGGTCGGCGTCGACGCCGGTGAGGTCGCGGCGCATCTGCAGCAGCACCCGGGCCCGGCCGTAGCCGCGCCGCCCGGCCAGGGCCGTGGCGCCCGGCAGGTCGCCGTGCGCCCACACCGCCAGCGGGCCACCGCCGGCGAGCTGCTCGAGCCGGGTCACCAGCGCCGTCCCCACGCCCTGCCGGCGGGCGGCGGGTGCGACCACCAGCTCGGCGACCACGTCGGCGTCGGTCTCGAGCCGCGCGTACCCGACCAGGGCGCCGTCGGCCGCGATGGCGAGCACGTCGCGGCTGCCGGGCGGTCCCCCGTGCTGCAGCCGCAGCTCGGTCTCCTCCGACACCGGGCGGACGCCGTCGGCGTCCTGCGCCGCGTCGAGCAGCGCGAGGACGGCGGCGACGTCGTCCGGGGCGAGCCGGTCGACGTCGCGGAGCGCGGGCGCGGAGGTCAGGGCCGGCTCAGACCAGGGGTGCGGGGGCGGCCTCGGCCTCGGCCTCGGCCTTCTCGGCCTTGGCGGCGGCCTCGGCCACCTGCTGGTCGAGCTTGTAGCCGACGTTGCGCACCGTGCCGATCAGCGCCTCGTGCTCGGTGCCGAGCTTGGCGCGCAGCCGGCGGACGTGGACGTCGACGGTGCGCGTGCCGCCGAAGTAGTCGTAGCCCCAGATCTCCTGCAGCAGCTGCGCCCGGGAGAACACCCGGCCGGGGTGCTGGGCCAGGTACTTCAGGAGCTCGAACTCCTTGTAGGTGAGGTCGAGCGGCCGCCCGCGGAGCTTGGCCGAGTAGCTGTGCTCGTCGATCACCAGGTCGCCGGCCTTGGTGACGCCGCCCTCGGGGCCGTCGACCGGCGTCGCGGCGGCCAGCCGGCGGGCGGTCGCCCACTTCAGCCGCGCGTCGACCTCGGCGGGGCCCGCGGTGTCGAGCAGGACGTCGTCGACGCCCCAGTCGGCCGACAGCGCCACCAGGCCGCCCTCGGAGAGGACGGCGACCAGCGAGGAGGCCACGCCGGTGGAGGAGAGCAGCCCGCACAGCGTGCGGGCCTGGATCAGGTCGTGGCGGGCGTCGACGAGCACCACGTCGCCCGAGTCGCCGTCGAGCAGGCTGGACAGCTCGGGCGCCACCACGCGGACCTGGTGGGCGAGCAGCCCCAGCGCGGGCAGGACCTCGGTGGTCGCCTGGCGCGCCGCCGTCATGAGCACGAGTCGCATGCGGTCTCCTCGTGGGGGGAGGCGTCGACGGCGCTGTCGAGCGTGAGCACGCAGGATAACCGACGTGCCGTCGACCTCGTGGTTACCGACAGGTAACGGGACCTGGGAGGTCGTCACACCGGATCGGGTGACGCTGCGCGGGATCGTCGTGCCCTCCGCGGCCCCGCCCCGGCCGGACGGGCGCACGCTGACCTGGGTGGTGGCGCACGGCTTCACCAACTCGGTCGCCTACCCGCCGTTCGTGCGGCTGACCGGTTGGCTGCGCCGCTTCGGCGCGGTGCGGGCGCTCGACTTCCGCGGCCACGGGCGCTCGGACGGGAGCTCGTCGGTCGGCGGCGACCTCGAGCTCGCCGACGTCGACGCCGCGGTGGGCGCCGCCCGGGAGGACGGCGCCGACGTGGTGGTCACACTGGGGCTGTCGATGGGCGGGGGAGCCGTGCTGCGGCAGGCGGCGCTGGGCCGGCACCGGCCCGACGCCGTGGTGAGCGTCAGCGCGGTGAGCCGCTGGTACGTCCGGGACACCCGGCCGATGCGGCGGGTGCACTGGCTGCTCGAGACCTCACCGGGCCGGACGGTGGGCCGGCGGCTGGTGCGGCTGGACCGGCCGTGGCAGACCCCGCCCCCCGCGCCGGTTGAGGTCGTGAGCCGGATCGCGCCCACCCCGCTGCTCCTGGTGCACGGCGACCGCGACGAGTACTTCCCGCTCGAGCACTTCCGGACGCTGGCGCAGGCCGCCGGACCGTCGGCGACCGCCTGGGTCGTCCCCGGCTTCGGGCACGCCGAGAGCGGCGTGTCGGCTCCCCTCGTCGAGCGGATCGGGCGCTGGGTGTCTGAGACGATCGACCCGTGAGCTCCGCCGACGTGGACACGGTCGTCCCGCGCCGCGCGCACCACCTGCCCGCGGCCCTGGCGGCGGTGGTCGCCGTCGGCGTGGTGCTCGCCGGTGCGCAGCCGGCCGACGAGCGCGCCCTGCCGGCCGCGGTGCTGGTGCTGCAGGTGCTGCTGGTCGCCGCGTGGGTCGTGGTGACCGGTGCCGGGGTCGGGACGGCGGTCGTCGGCGTCGCGGCCGCGGTGGGCGGCGTCCTCGCGCTCGAGCTGTCCGACCGCCCCGCGCTCGGCGACCTCCTGGCGGTGCTCGGGCCGGCCTTCCTCGTCGTCGTCCTGGGGCAGATGCTCCGGCGCGACCGGCACGACGTCGTGGCCGGCCTGGCGACGGGTGTCCTGCTGGTCTGCGCGGTCACGGCGCTCGCCGTCCTGCTGCTGCTCGGCCGGACGGACCCCAGCGGCGGGCTCGTCACCACCGCGCTGCTGGTGGTGGGGGCCGCCCTGGTCGTGGGGCACCTCGTCGACCTCGTGCTGCCGCAGCCGCAGCTGGCGGCCGACGTGCCGCGCGGGCTGATCGGCCTGCTGCTGTCGGTGGCGGCCGCGGTCGCGGTGGCGCTGGTCCGCCGCGGCGAGGCCGGCCTCGCCGACGCCGTCTCCGCCGGCACGTTCGGCGCGGTGCTGGGTGCGGTCGCCGCGCTCGTCGCCGTCGCGGCCAGCTACGTGGCCGTCGAGACCGGCGGGGGACGCGGGCGGGCGGTCGCGCTCCCGGTGCTGCAGGCGGTGCTGCCGCTGGCCGCCTGCGCGCCGGTCGCCCTCGCCCTGCAGACGGCGCTCTGAGCGTGAAGGGTCTGCTGATCACGGTCGTCGTCCTGCTCGGGCTCGCGCTGGTCGCCGACCGGCTCGCCGTCGGCTTCGCCGAGGACCGGGTGGCCGAGCAGCTGGCCACCCAGGGCCGGCTGCAGGGGACGCCGTCGGTGGAGATCGGTGGCTTCCCCTTCCTCACCCAGGTGGTGGCCGGGGACTACGAGGACGTGCGGATCTCGCTGACCGCCGACGAGCTCGGGCAGCCGGAGGGGACGAGCGCCGACGTCGTCCTCCAGGGGGTGCAGGTGCCGCTGTCGAGCCTCGTCTCCGGGTCGGTGACCGAGGTGCCGGTCGACCACGTCGACGGCACGGCGACCCTCGCCTACGACCTGCTCGCGGCCGAGCTCGGAGGGGACACCACCCTGGCGCCGGAGGGCGACGGGCTGCGGATCACCAGGACGGTGGAGGTGGCCGGGTTCACGCTGCCGCTGACCGCGGCGGGCACCGTCACCCTCGACGGCAACCAGCTCGTGGTCGACGTCGAGGAGGCCGCCGGCGCGGGTGCCGACGTGCCGGGCTGGCTGGTGGGGGAGGTCAGCGACCTGCTCGACCTGCGCTACGACATCCCCGCACTGCCGTTCGGCCTGCAGCTGACCGGCGTGCGCCCCGGCGAGGACGGCGTGGTGGTCACCGTCGAGGCCACCGACACGGTGCTCCGCGGCTGACACCGGCGCCGCCCGGGAATGCGGGGGCCGGAGCGCCGTGTTGGCGCGGGGGATGAGTCCGATCGGAGCGGTCGTGCTCGGCGTCGCCCTCGTGCTGACGGCGGTCACGGCCTGGTGGCTGCGCACCCGCGACGGCGCCGTCCGCGCGGCGGGAGGGGACGGCGACGTGCGTCCGCAGGCGGTGCTCGAGCGGCTGGGGGTCCGGCCGCAGGACGCCGACCTGACCGTCGTCCAGTTCTCCACGGCCTTCTGCGCCCCCTGCCGCGCCACCCGTGCGCGGGTCCAGCAGCTGCAGGCGACCCGGCCGGGGCTGGCCTACGTGCACGTCGACGCCGAGAGCCACCTCGACGAGGTGCGCGAGCTCGACGTCCGCCGCACCCCCACGCTGTTCTACCTGCGCCGCGACGGCAGCGTGGTCGGCCGCAGCAGCGGCGCCCCGGCACCTGCGGAGCTGACCGCTCTCGTCGACGCCCATGTGGGGAGCACGACGTGATCCGTTACCCTCGGCTCGTGGGCACCCTGCTGACCTCGCGCCGCACAGTGGACCTGTGCCGCGTCGGCAGCTGCCTGTGTCCGACCTGCTGAGGTCGGTTCGCGACCGTCCAGACGTGCCCCGTCCGCCGTCCGAAGGTCTCCTCCATGACTGCACCGTCGCGTGAGATCGACGTGCGCGGCCCGCGCTTCGCCGCGTGGGTCACCACCGTCGTGCTCGCCGTCGTCCTGCTGACCGCCTCCTGGCAGCTGCTCGCCGTCCAGACGGTGGTCTTCGCCGTGGGGGCGGCCGCCGGGCTGCGGTACGCGCCGTACGGCGTGCTCTTCCGGGTCCTGGTCGCCCCGCGGCTGGGACCGGTCCGCGAGCGGGAGCCCGAGACCCCGCCGCGCTTCGCCCAGTTCGTCGGCCTGCTGTTCGCGGCGGTCGGCACGCTGGGCTACCTGCTCGACGCGCCGCTGGTCGGCGCGATCGCCACCGGTCTGGCGCTGGTGGCGGCCCTGCTCAACGCGGCCACCGGCTTCTGCCTGGGCTGCGAGATGTACCTGCTCATCCGGCGCGCGACCGGGCCCCGGACCCGCGCCGCCTGACCGCCTCCCACCAGGAAGGAAATCCCATGAGCCGCAACGACGTGCTCGTCTCCGCCGACTGGGCCCAGGAGCACCTCGGTGATCCCGGCCTCGTGTTCGTCGAGGTCGACGAGGACACCAGCGCCTACGACAAGGGCCACCTCGAGGGTGCGGTGAAGCTGGACTGGAAGAAGGACCTCCAGGACCCGCTGCGCCGCGACTTCGTCAGCAAGGAGCAGTTCGAGCAGCTGCTGTCCGAGAAGGGCATCGGCAACGACGACACCGTCGTGCTCTACGGCGGCAACAACAACTGGTTCGCCGCCTACGCCTACTGGTACTTCAAGCTCTACGGCCACCAGGCCGTGAAGCTGATCGACGGCGGCCGCAAGAAGTGGGAGCTCGACAGCCGCCCGCTGTCCGACGCCGAGGTCTCCCGGCCGGCCACCCAGTACAAGGCGCAGGAGCCCGACACCTCGATCCGCGCGTTCCGCGACGAGGTCGTCGCCGCGATCGGCCAGCAGAACCTGGTCGACGTCCGCTCGCCCGACGAGTTCGCCGGCAAGCTGGTCGCCCCCGCGCACCTGCCGCAGGAGGGCGCGCAGCGCCCGGGCCACATCCCGACCGCGGTGAACGTGCCCTGGAGCAAGGCGGCCAACGAGGACGGCACCTTCAAGAGCGACGACGAGCTGCGCCAGCTCTACGCCGACGCCGGCCTCGACACCGGCAAGGACACCATCGCCTACTGCCGCATCGGCGAGCGCTCGAGCCACACCTGGTTCGTCCTGCGCGAGCTGCTCGGCCAGCAGAACGTGAAGAACTACGACGGCTCGTGGACCGAGTACGGCTCGCTCGTCGGCGTCCCGATCGAGAAGGGGGCCTGAGCATGTGCGGAGCCCCGAAGCAGGGCGGCAGCCTCGCCGGGATCGACCTGGACACGCAGACGGTGATCCAGGGCCAGGTCTGGCACGACGGCGCGCCGGTGGCCGGCGCCTACGTCCGGCTGCTCGACGCGACCGACGAGTTCACCGCCGAGGTGGTGACCAGCCCCGAGGGCGAGTTCCGGTTCTTCGCCGCTCCGGGTGAGTGGAAGGTCCGCTCGCTGGCCCCGGTCGGCAAGGGCGAGCGCACTCTCACCGCCGACGTCGGCCTGAACGAGACGACCGTCGCCCTCGCCTGAGGACGGACCCCGCCGCCCGGCGGGGCCGTTCCAGCACGTCACAGCCCGCCCCGGCTCCGGCCGGGGCGGGCTGACGCGCATCCGGGGGAGGATCGGTCCGTGACCCGCTCCTACGTGGTGACCGGCGGCGGCCGCGGCGTCGGCCGGGCGGTCGTCGAGCGGCTGGCCGCCGACGGGAGCACCGTCGTCGTCCTCGAACGGGACGCCGCGGCGCTGGCCTGGCTGCCGGCGCACCCGGCCGGTGCGCGCCTGCTGCCGGTCACCGGGGACGCCGCCGACCCCGCCGTGACCGAGCAGGCCGCCGACCGCGCCGAGGCCGCCGGGCGGCTGGCCGGCTGGGTGAACAACGCCGCGGTCTTCCGCGACGCGGCCGTGGACACGCACCCGCCGGCCGAGGTGCTGGCCCTGATCGCGGCGAACCTGGCCCCGGTGGTCACCGGCTGCACGAGCGCCGTCCGCCGCTTCCTGGCCGCCGGCGGCGGCGGGTCGATCGTGAACGTCTCGAGCCACCAGGCGCAGCGGCCGGTCCGCGGCGCGCTCCCGTACGCGACCGCCAAGGCCGCGGTCGAGGGGTTCACCCGGGCGCTGGCCGTCGAGCACGGCGCCGACGGCGTCCGGGTCAACGCGGTGGCGCTGGGCTCGATCGACACCGAGCGCTACCAGCAGCTCCTCCGGTCGCAGGGCCCGCAGGCGGCGGCGCGGACGACGGACCAGATGGCCGTGCTCCACCCCCTGGGCCGCGTCGGCACGCCGGCCGAGGTGGCCGACACCGTGGCGTTCCTGCTCTCCGACGCCGCCTCCTTCGTCACCGGGGCGGTGCTGCCCGTGGACGGTGGCCGCGCGGTGCGCGGCCCGGACCCGGAGGAGGCCTGAGGTACTTCCCCGACGGGTGCCGACGCTCCACGATCGACAGCCGTGGAGATCGGGATCCTGGGCAGTGGGGTCGTCGGACGGGCGCTGGCGATCGGGTACGCGCGGCACGGGCACCGGGTGCGGATCGGCACCCGGCGGGCGGAGATCGAGGGCGTGCCCAGCGGGGAGCCGGCCGAGGTGGTCCGGGTCGCCGAGCTCGTCGTCCTCGCCGTGAACGGCCAGGTGGCGGTCGACCTGGTCCGGTCCGTCGCCGACGAGCTCGTCGGCAAGGTGCTCGTCGACGCGACGAACCCGCTCGACACGTCCTCCGGCCGGCCCGGCCTGTTCGTCGGCACCACCGACTCGCTGGGCGAGCAGGTGCAGCGCGCGGTGCCCGACGCGCGGGTGGTCAAGGCCTACAACACGGTCGGCAACGCGCTCATGGTCGACCCCGACCTGACCGGCGGGCCGCCGACCATGTTCATCGCAGGAGACGACGCCGGCGCCAAGCAGACCGTCACCGGCCTGCTCGAGCAGACCGGCTGGGACGTCGCCGACCTCGGCGGCATCGAGGCCAGCCGGTGGCTGGAGGCGATGGCCCTGGCCTGGACGGCGTACGGGTTCGCGCACGGCACCTGGACACACGCCTTCCGGCTGCTGCGCGGCTGACCGCCGAACGCCTCCTCGAACGCCGCCTCCCTCTCGGGCGTGGCCGGCCCGCTGTAGCCGCAGCCGTTGACCGTGCCGTCGGCGGCGGCGGTCACCAGGTAGCGCTCGCCGGCGCGGAAGTCGACGCCGTCCAGCGCGGCCGAGGTCTGGGCCGGCGGGACGGCGAGGGTGACCCGCTCGGTGTCGGCCGCGGTGACCGTGCCGGCGAACGCCACGGGCATGTCCCGCAGGACGGCCACGTCGAACGCCAGGCACGAGGCCGCGACGTCCGGCGCCGGGAGCGAGAACGCGGCGGTGCCCGGCTCCCGCGCGCCGCCCCCGCCGACCACGAGCGCGGCGACGACGACGGCGGCGGCGACGGCTGCGGCGGCGGCGAGCCAGGCCAGCGGGCGGCGGCGGGTGGTCAGGTCGGTCGGGACGTCGGTGCTCTGCACGGCGCGCTCCCTCAGCTCGGCGGCCCGCGGGCCGGTGGCGGGGTCGACCGGCACCTGCGGGCCGGCCGGGTCGACCCGGGCCGGGCGGGCGCGCAGGTCGTCGTCGTCCTCGGACCCGGTCACGCCGCACCTCCTCCGTCTCGCATCCCCACCTGTCCGGCCGCGCCGCCGTCCTTCCGCGCGGCGAACGCCTCCCGCAGCCGCAGGAGCTCCTGGTCGGCGGCGGACAGCCCGGCGAGCGCCTCGGCCAGCGCGCCGTCGTCCTCGGCCTCGTCGGTCCGCACCCGGGCGAGCCGGTGCACGAGGCGCTCCTGCCGGGCCGTGCCGCGCCGGCTGTCGGCCAGGCAACCGCGCGCGACCCCGTAGGTCCACGGCAGCGGGTCGTCGGCGGTCGCCGGGGGTCGGCCCGCCGCAGCAGGTACCGCTGGACCGGCTCGAAGACGGCGGCCACCAGGCGCTCGAAGCGCGGGCGCCGGTCGGCAGCGGGGGCCACGCCGGGAGTCTGTCCGGTGCGGGCCCCGATCTCCCGTCAGCCGGCGCGCGGTTCGTCCGATCGGCGGAGCCGGCGCGCGGCGTGCCAGGCCGCGGCCAGCACCACGCCGGCCACCAGGGCCGAGCCGCCGGCCCACCGCGCGCCGGGGAAGACGGCGTCGTCCAGGGTGCCCGCGCGCAGCGCCGCGGCGGTGCCGGCGACCACCGCCACGGCCGCGAGCAGCGGCCAGACCCACCGGGTGTCCCGGTCCGGCACGACGGGTGCGGCCGGCGTCCGCCGCCACCAGCGGACCGACCAGGCCAGCAGGACGACGACGCCGACGACGCTGCTGGCGTACTGCAGCCAGCGGTGACCCGGCAGCGGTCCCCAGCTCGCCGCGAGGGCGGGCAGGTGCTCGGGTCCCCAGCGGCGGGGGTGGGTGAACTCGTCCCACAGCACGTGCGTGGCCGCGCCGAGCACCAGCGCCGCGACCAGCAGCAGCGCCTGCCGCCCGGTGGCGAGCCGGGGACGCAGGCCCGTCCGGAGCCCGGCGAGCCGCGCCCGCAGCGGCGCGGGTGCCGTCGCCAGCGCCGGTGCCGCCAGCAGGCCGTGCCACACAGCCCACGCGAGGAGGCCCACGAGCAGGTCGGTGGTCACGACCGCCAGGGCGGTGTGCGTGGCGTACCACTGCGGCAGCGGCAGGTAGAAGGGCAGGTCGGGGGCCGTGCTGCCGATGACCAGCGCCGAGGCCGGCAGCGGTGTGCGCAGGAACGGGAGGACCGCCGCCGGGTGGCTACCGGTGAACGGCACGGGAGCTCCTCACGCCGCCGCCAGCCACCGGCGCAGCGCCTCCTGGTGACGGGTCAGGTCGCGCCGGTGCACCCCCAGGCCGGGGGGCGCGGCGGCCTGCAGCGCCACCACGGTGCCGTCCCGCAGCAGCAGCTGGAGGCCCGCTCCCTGGGCGGACCGGCCGGTGGCCGGGCGGACGTCCTCGATCTCGGACCGCGCGAAGGTCCGGGTGCGGAGCTGGTTGCGCACGAGCAGCCGGCCGTCCGCGGTCGTGCGGACCGCCGTGCCGGTGGTGCGCACGGCGATCGCCAGCCACACCACCGCGAACGCGACGCGCAGCAGCGCCGCGCCGGGGTCGCCGGCCCGGACGGCGTCGACCAGCCCGGGCCCGAGGACCAGCACCAGGCCGCCCACCGCGACCACCCAGCCGGTGACCCGCACGACCAGCGGGGCGCGGATCTCGACCTCCGGCCCCTCCGCGTTGGCCGTCATGCCAGGCCGAGCAGGTCGGCCAGTTCCCCCATGGCGCGGTCGAAGTAGCGGTCGGCGTCCTCGACGGCGCCCACGAAGTGGCCGAACAGCTCGAAGCTGATCGTCCCGTAGATCGAGCTCCACGCCAGCAGCGCGCGCACCCGGACGGTCTCGTCGATGGCCGGGTGGTCGCCGCCGAGCACGGTGACCGTGTCGTCGCTGATCAGCGCGCGGTCGCGCTCGCCGGCGCTGGCGGGCAGCTCGCCGGCCCGTGCGGCGTCCCCGAGGATCCGGCCCAGCAGCGTGCCGACGCGGACCGCCGGCGGCACCGTGTCCTCCGGCGCGCGGTAGCCGGGCACCGGCGAGCCGTAGAGGAGCGCGTACTCGTGCGGGTGCTCCCGGGCCCACGCCCGGACGGCGCGGCAGACCGCCAGCCAGCGCTGCCGGGACGGCGCGCCGGGGTCGTCGGCCTGCTCGGCGGCGGCGCCCAGGGCGTCGTAGCCGTCGATGATCAGCCGGGTCAGCAGGTCGTCGCGGCTGGGGAAGTACCGGTAGAGCGCGGACGACGCCATCCCCAGCTCGCGCGCCACGGCGCGCAGCGACAGCCCGGCCGCACCCACCTCGGCCAGCTGGCTGCGGGCCGCGTCGGTGATCTCGCGGGTGAGCTCCGCGCGGACGCGTGCGCGGGCGGTGGTCGGCACGCGGCCATGATCGCCCGCGAGAACACCAGACGCAAGTGAGAGCATCGCTCTTGACAGCGACGCGGGTGCATGGTGAGCATGGATCCCATCCGAGAGCACTGATCGCAGAACAGGGGAACGGCATGGCACTGCACGTGATCGTCGGCAAGGGTCCGGTCGGGACGGCGACGGCGGAGCTCCTCGCCGCCCGCGGCCACGAGGTGCGGGTGCTGTCCCGCAGCGGCGGCACGTCCACCGCGGCCGTCGAGCACCGCGCCGTGGACGCGGCCGACGCCACCGCCCTCACCGCGGCCACCGGCGGGGCGGCCGCGCTCTACAACGCGGTCAACCCCGCCTACCACCGCTGGGCCACCGACTGGCCGCCGGTCGCCGCCGCGCTGCTGACCGCGGCGGAGCACGCCGGCGCCGTCCTGGTGACCATGGGCAACCTGTACGGCTACGGCCGGCCCGACGGCCCGATGACGCCGGAGTCGCCGCTGCGGGCGACCGACACCAAGGGCCGCGTGCGCGTCCGGATGTGGGAGGACGTGCTGGCCGCGCACCGGGCCGGACGGCTCCGCGTCACCGAGGCCCGCGCCGCCGACTTCGTCGGCCCCACCGTGCCGGCCGCGCACTCGCACCTGCAGCGCCAACTGCCCGCCCTGCGGGCCGGCCGCCGCGCGTGGGTGGTCGGCGACCCCGACGTGCCGCGTGGGTGGTCCTACATCCCCGACGTCGCCGAGGTGCTGGTGACCCTCGCGGAGGACGAGCGCGCCCACGGGCGGGCGTGGCACGTGCCCAGCGCCGTCCGCACGCAGCGGCAGGCGCTCACCGACCTCGCCGCGGCGCTCGGGCGGACCGCGCCGGAGGTGAGCGGGATCCCGTGGGGCCTGCTGCGGGCGATCGGCCCGTTCTCGCCGATGATGCGCGAGGTGCTCGACGTCCGGCACCAGTTCGACCAGGCCTACGTCATCGACGCCTCCGCCACCACGGCCACCTTCGGGCTGACCGCCACCCCGTGGCCGGACGTCGTGGCCGACGCCGCGGGCGTCGGTCCGCGGGCGGGCGCCCCGGCCGCCTGAGGCGCCGCGCCGCCGTCCTTCTACGGTGGGGTCATGGTCTCCGCCTGGCTCCTGGTCGCCCTGGTGGCGCTGGCCGCCCTGGGCAGCGCGTACGGCGCCTACCGGGCCGGCCGCCGGCCGAGAGGCGTGCGCCGGTGAGCGCCCCGACCGAGCTGCCCGTCCCCGACACCGCCGACGTCCGCTCCGGTCCCGGCGTCTCCGACGAGCTGCTGTCGGTCCTCCCGCTGCTCGGCGAGTGGCACGGCGAGGGGCAGGCGGCCGGCCCCGAGGGCGACCACCGGTTCGGCCAGTGGATCCGCTTCGCCCACGACGGGCGCGGCTTCCTCGCCTACGAGGCGCGGTCGTGGCGGCTGACCGACGCCGGGCAGATCGTCGGCCCCGACTCCCGCGAGTCGGGGTTCCTCCGGCCGCGCGGTCAGGACGACGTCGAGCTCCTCGTCGCCAGCCCCGACGGCTGGGTCGAGATCTACGCCGGCCGGGCACGGACGACGACGAGCTGGGAGCTGGCCACCGACGTGCTGGCCCGCACGCCGGACGCGCCCGACGTCGTCCACGCCGTCCGGCTCTACGGCATCGTCGAGGGCGCGCTCCTGTACGCCATCGACCGCGCCGGGCCCGACCGCGAGCTGCGCCCCACCATGTCCGCCCGACTCGAACGGATCCGATGACCACTCCCGATTCGTCGACCCGCCCCGCCACCCCGCGCACGGTCGCCGACGCCTACGTCGAGGAGGTCAGCGACCTCGACCCGATCGTCGCCACCGCCCTCGGCAACCGACCGGGCGACGACCGGCTGCCCGACATCTCGCCCGCCGGCCTCGAGGCCGAGGCGGCCCTGCTCCGCGACACCCTCGCCGAGCTGGACCGCGTCCTGGCCGCCGACCCCGCGCTCGAGGACGACCCGGTCGAGCGGCGCTGCGCCCGCCTGCTGCGCGAGCGCCTGGAGGCCGAGCTCGCCGCGCACGAGGCGGGGGAGGGGCTGCGGTCGGTGTCCAACCTGTTCAGCCCCGTGCACTCGATCCGCCAGGTGTTCGCGCTGATGCCGGCGCAGAGCGAGGACGACTGGGCGGTGATCGCCCGTCGGCTGGCCCGCGTGCCCGAGGCCTACCGCGGCTACCGCGAGTCGCTGGAGGAGGGCTCGCGGCGGGGGCTGTTCGCCGCGCCGCGGCAGGTGGACACCGTCGTCGGCCAGCTCGGCGAGTGGCTCGCGGGGCCGTACTTCCACTCGTTCGTGCAGGCGGGTCCCGAGGCGCTGCGCGGCGAGCTGGAGACGGCGGCGCGGGCCGCCGACGAGGCGGTCGCCGGCGTCCGCGACTTCCTGCGCGACACCTACCGGCCGCAGGCGGAGGGGACGCCGGACGCCGTGGGCCGCGACCGCTACGCCATGTTCGCCCGCCGGTGGACCGGCTCCGACCTCGGCGCCGGCGGCGGCCTGGAGGAGGCCTACGCCTGGGGTTGGGCCGAGCACCAGCGGATCCTGGCCGAGCAGCGCACCGAGGCCGGGAAGGTCGTGCCCGGGGCGACGCCCATGGAGGCGATGCGCTGGCTCGACGTGCACGGCGAGGCCGTCGAGGGCGTCGAGGCCGTCCGCGAGCGGCTGCAGGCGATGATGGACGAGGCGATGGACGCCCTCGACGGGACGCACTTCGACCTCGCCGAGCCGGTCCGCCGGGTCGAGGCGATGATCGCGCCGCCCGGCAGCGCGGCCGCGCCGTACTACACCCGCCCGTCGCAGGACTTCTCCCGGCCCGGCCGCACCTGGCTGCCGACGCTGGGCCGCGAGCGCTTCCCGCTGTGGGACCTGGTCTCAACCTGGTACCACGAGGGCGTCCCCGGCCACCACCTGCAGCTGGCGCAGTGGGCCTACGTGGCCAAGGACCTCTCCACCTACCAGGCCTCGATCGGCTCGGTGGGCGCCAACGTCGAGGGGTGGGCGCTCTACGCCGAGCGGCTCATGGACGAGCTCGGCTACCTCACCGACCCCGGTGCCCGGCTCGGCTACCTCGACGCCCAGCAGATGCGCGCCGTCCGCGTGGTCGTCGACATCGGCATGCACCTGGAGCTGCCGATCCCGGACGACGCCGAGGGCGCCGTCGCCGACCACCGCGGGCAGCCCTGGACGCCGGAGCTCGCGCGGGCGTTCTTCGGGGAGAACTGCGGCCGCGACCCGCAGTTCCTCGACAGCGAGCTGGTGCGCTACCTCGGCATGCCGGGGCAGGCGATCAGCTACAAGCTCGGCGAGCGCGCGTGGCTGGCCGGTCGGGAGGCCGCGCGGGAGAACCGGGGCGCCGACTTCGACCTCAAGGCCTGGCACATGGCCGCGCTCTCCCAGGGCTCGCTCGGGCTGGACGACCTCGCCGCCGAGCTCGCGCAGCTGTAGGAGGAGCACGCCGTGGCCGCCCCGCCCGTCCGGACGTGGATCTCGCCGAAGGCGCAGAAGGGCGTCGCCAGCGGGATCGCCGGGCGGGGGCTGCGCGCCACGGCGCCGATCGCCGCGGGTGAGGTGGTCGCGGTCAAGGGCGGGCACGTCGTGACCGACGACGAGCTGGCCGCGCTGCCCGAACCGCTGCCCAACTCGGCCGTGCAGATCGCCGACGGCCTGCACCTCGTGGCGCGCGAGCCGGACGAGTACGAGCCGGTGATGCTCTTCCTCAACCACTCGTGCGACCCGAACGCCGGCTTCGGCGGGAACGTCCTCGTCGTGGCGATGCGGGACATCGGCGCGGGCGAGGAGATCACCACCGACTACGCGCTCTTCGACGACCACGACGACGAGATGCCCTGCTCCTGCGGCACGGCGCGGTGCCGCGGCGTGGTCCGGGGGCGGGACTGGCAGCTGCCCGACCTGCAGCGGCGCTACCGCGGCCACTTCTCCTGGTACCTGGAGCGGAAGATCGTCGGCGGGTGAGCGTCAGCCGCGTCCCCACCGCCGCCGCTGCTGCGGTGGTGGGGCCGGCGGCGGTGGGGCGGGGAACAGCCCGGAACTCCACCGGAGCACGCAGCGGGTGCCGTCGGGCAGCGGGCCGGGGACGCCGGGCGGCAGCTGCCCGGCGTCGTGGACGGCGACGCCCCGGATCGTCAGGGCGGACGGCGACCGCCGCCGGACCACCCACTCCCGGGGACCGAGGGCCTCGAGCTCGTCCCCCGGCTGCGCGCCCGCCCGCAGCTGCGCCTCCGCCCACCCGGCCACGCGGTCGGGATCCTCGGGGGAGGCCTCCCAGTCGTCCTGGCCGTGCCCGCCACCGCCGTGCACCCGGGTCCGGCCCAGCGACGTCCGCGCGGGCGCCCGAGGGCCCTCCGGCGCGGGGAGCTGCGCGACGACCTCGGCCGCCAGCCCGGCGCGCAACGCGGCCACGACGTCCTCGGTCGAGGTGAGGTGCCCCGGTACCCGCACCTCGAGGACCGCGTCCCGGTCGCGGTACGCGTCCTCGACCGGCCAGGCGCGTCCCCGATCGGCGTGCGGGTCGCCGAGCACGCGCAGCCCGGCGCGGCGCCCGTCGGCGAGCACCACGAAGCCCTCCCGCTCGTGGACGCCGTACGACACCGACGGCCCGATCCAGCCGAACCGCACGCCGGGCGCCACCTCCACCGCCGGCCACCGGTCGTAGGGGAGCTCACCGCGGAACGGCGTCCCGGGAGGGACCTCGTCGGTGCGCGGCGGCCGGGTGCGGTGGACGAACTCGGGGTCCATCGCGCCCCAGGCGGTGTAGGCGTTGCGCGCCTCCAGCAGGCACGCCATCCGGTTGACGGGGCTCGGGTGGTCCAGGGCCGTCGTCCCGTCGTCCTCCCAGAAGCAGACCGGGCAGATGTCGTAGTTCGCGTGACCCGGCAGCGTCCGGCTGCCGCAGCAGGGGCACGGCAGCAGGCCGTCGGTCACCGGACCCCCGCCCGCTCGTCGACCGCGGGCGCCGCCCGCCCGGCCGACCGCGCCGGCGCCAGCGACACCGCGACGAGGGCCGCCGCCCACACCAGGCAGAGCACCGACCAGGTCGGGTCGAGGCCCGCCCAGGTGACCGGGAACGCGTACGAGACCACGCCGAGGTAGCCGGCGCACAGCCCCGCGCCGACGCCCAGGTGCCGCCGCCCCCGCGGCCAGACGGCGGCGGCGAGCGGCAGCGCGACGAGCGCGAGGGCCAGCGCCCCCTGCACCGCGTGGTGGTCGACCCCCATGGTGACGTCGCCGATGAGCACCCCGGCCGACCGGCGGTTCTCGCGGAACACCCGCTCGGCGTGCGCCAGCCAGGGCCAGGCACCGAGGACGGCGACGACCAGCAGCGGCGCGGAGGGGCCCCACGCCACCGGACGCAGCGCCTCGCGCCACGGACGGAGCAGCGCCACCAGGACCGCCGCCTCGACCGCCAGCACGCCGGCGTAGCCGAGCACCTGCCACTCCAGCCCGGCCGCGGCGGCGACCAGCAGGGCGCCCAGGGCGAGCGCCAGGGTGACCAGCGCGGGAGCGGACCGGGCCGGACGCACCGCCACGGCCAGGAACGCGCCGCCGACGAGCACGGTCGTGAACACGCCCCAGCTCGCCTCCAGGACCACCGGCCAGTCCGGGTCCCAGGAGACGGACAGGTCCGCCAGACCGAAGCCGGGGAAGACCCACCAGGTCAGCGCCCACAGCACGGCGGTGAGGCGGGCGGTGAGCAGGCGCACCGGCGCAGGATGCAGGGGCGGCGCTCCGCCGTCCAGCACCCCTACTCCGGAGGCGGGTTGACCGGGTCGCTGTCCGGCGACACCGGGTCGTCCGGCTCGGCCGGCCAGGCGTCGAGCCCGTCGGCGGCCAGCACCGCGGCCACCGCCTCCCGGCTGCCACCGAGGTAGCTGCTCATCAGGTCGATGTCGGTGACGACGCACCAGGCGCGGTCGGCCGGGAACCAGAGGCTCGGGCTCTGCTCCGCCGGTTCGGGGGCGAAGTTGGCCGCGGCCAGGTCGATCGGCCCGCGCACCAGCCGGTGGCAGCGGTCGCCGAGGACGAGCGTGCCCCCGTCGGCCGGCGGATCGGTGTAGGCCCCGAACCAGCAGTCGTCGGGCGTGGTCGTGTGCCGGACGAGGACGGCGGCCAGCCGCTCGGCGACCGGCACCGGCAGGTGGCCCTCGGCGGGGGAGTCGTTCCAGAGCTCGGGCTGGTCGTCGTCGGCGACGAAGTCCCAGGAGCCGGTCACCGCCGCCCACTGCATCAACCGGTGGGCGGTCCGGTCGTTGTGCTCGGCGACCGCGGCCCAGGGGACCTCGACGTCGTCGTCCCCGTCGTAGCGGATCGCGGGGTGCAGCACGCGGGCGTAGGCCTCGAACACGGCCGGGACGAGCGAGCCCACCGTCGGTGGTCCGGGCGGTGCCGGCGCGGCGGCGAGCCACGCCCCGGCCGAGGTGTCGGTCTCCACGGGGCGGCCGGCCAGGTGCACGGGCGGAACCTACCCGGAGAACGGACAACCCCCGGGCTGCTCCGCGGCGCCGGTCCGACAGGACGGCTGCTCGCGGGCCGACTGGACAATGGTCGGCGGCCCGGGGGTCGGGTGACTGTCCGGTTCTCGCTCGCCGCCGTTCACAGCGACGGGCGGTCGTGCCGTTCGCCCGGCTTCCACGCCGGACGGGCGGCCCATCACAGACGGCGGCTAGCGGACAGCCACCTCACGAGTCCGATGAGCATGCAAAGTACGGACCACCTCCTCTCTCGTGTACCTCGACGGTACGACGCCGTCGGGAGGGGCGGCAACGTGATTGTTCAGCCGTCGGCTGAATCCGACTCGTAGACGTCCGGAATGCCGTCGGCATCGGCGTCGACCTGCTCGCGGGCCCACAACCGCCGGTAGAGCCGGTTGCGCAGCCGGAGAAGCACCGCGGCCAGCAGCGCGGCGGTGACGGTGCCGACGAGGACGCCGACCTTCACGTGGTCGTCGCGCTCCGAGCCGGTGCCGAAGGCCAGCTCGCCGATCAGCAGCGAGACGGTGAAGCCGATGCCGCCGAGCAGGGCCAGCCCGACCACGTCGGGCCAGCCGAGGTCCTCGTCGAGCTCGGCCCGGGTGAACCGCTGGACCAGCCAGGTCGCCGCCGTGATGCCGATCGTCTTGCCGAGCACCAGGCCCGCGACGATGCCCAGAGCCACGCGGTCCTGCAGCGACTCCACCAGCCCCGACAGCCCGCCGATGGTCACCCCGGCGGCGAAGAAGGCGAAGACCGGCACCGCGATCCCCGCGGAGATCGGCCGGAACCGGTGCTCGAAGTGCTCCGCCAGGCCGGGCCCGGCGTCGGGCCCGCCGGCGGCGTCGGACCGCACGACCGGCACGGTGAAGGCCAGCAGCACGCCGGCGACGGTGGCGTGCACGCCCGACTCGTGGACCAGCACCCACGTGGCGGCGGCCAGCGGCAGCAGCAGCCACCACGAGCGCACCCGCTTCTGCACCAGCACCCCGAAGACCGCCAGCGGCACGAGGGCCAGCAGCAGCGGCCCGACCGACAGCGCCGACGTGTAGAAGATCGCGATGATCGTGATCGCCAGCAGGTCGTCGACCACGGCGAGCGTGAGCAGGAACGTGCGCAGCCCGCTGGGCAGGTGCGTGCTGATCACCGCCAGGACGGCGAGGGCGAACGCGATGTCGGTGGCGGTGGGGATCGCCCAGCCGCGCAGCCCGCCGCCCTGCAGGTTGACGAGCGTGTAGATCAGCGCCGGCACGGCCATGCCGCCGATCGCGGCCGCCACCGGCAGGGCCGCCCGGCGCACGTCGCGCAGGTCACCGGCGACGAACTCACGCTTGAGCTCGAGCCCGGCGACGAAGAAGAAGATGGCCAGCAGCCCGTCGGCCGCCCAGGTCCCGAGCGTCAGGTCGAGATGCAGCGAACTCGGCCCGACCCGGGTGTCGCGGAGCGTCTCGTAGGCCCCCGACCACGGCGAGTTCGCCCAGGCCAGCGCGACCACCGTGCCCACCAGCAGCAGGACGCCACCGACGGTCTCCTGGCGCAGGACGTCGGCGATGCGCTTCGCCTCGGGCCACGTGCCGCGGCCGAAGAGGGGGAGGGGGCGGGACATCGGGCGGCTCCGGGGCGAGGGGTCGGCGGACGACGCGCCGACCAGACTTCCCGGCTCACCCGGTGGCGAGCCTACCGGTCGAGCAGCTCCCGCACCCGGGCGGACAGACCCGCATCGCCGCGCCGCACGCCGTCCAGGGTGTGCACGGCCGCGACCCCGCGGATGCCCGACACGAGCCACACGGCGTCAGCGGCGTGCAGGTCCGCGACGGTGCCCCTGGCCACCTCGGCCGGCCAGCCGGTCTCCGCCGCGCGCGCGAACAGGCGCTGCACCGTCGTCCCGGCGAGGATGCCCGTGTCCACCGGCGGGGTGCGCAGCACGCCGCCCGCCGCCCACACGACGGTCGACGTCGGCCCCTCGAGCAGCTGCCCCTCCACCGACGTGAACACCACGTCGTCGGCGTCGTGCTCGTGGGCGTACCGCAGCGCGGCCATGTTCACCGCGTACGACAGCGTCTTCGCCCCGCCCAGCAGCCACGGCGCCCGCGCCCGGAAGTCGGCGGGCACCCCCAGGCCGAGGCTCAGCACGGCGATGCCCTCGGCGCGCTGCCGCAGCACCTCCGCCGACACCGGGGAGAGCACGCCGAGCACCGTGGGCGTCGAGCCGTCGCCCAGGCCACGGGTCAGGTAGAGCCGGACGGCGCCCTCCACGTCGGCCGGCCACTTCTCCACCAGCGCGTCGACCACCGCCCGCCACACCGCCGCGCCGGGGTCGGCGAGGCCGAGCAGCCCGGCCGAGCGGGACAGGCGGGCGACGTGCGGGTCGAGGTGCGGGGCCCGGCCGCCGACGACGGCGACGGACTCGAAGACGCCGTCACCGCGGGACAGGCCCTGGTCGAAGGCGCTCACCACCGGCTCGTCGGCCGCCGGCGTCCGCACGCCGCCGTCCTGCCACACCGCCACCCGCTGCACGTCGTCCACCCCCCCAGCCTGCTACACGGCACGCCTAGGCTCGTCGCGTGGCGCACGAGCACGGACACCGGGGCGGCCCGGCCGGCGAGGTCGCGCCCCTGGCGGAGCGGCTGCACGCGCAGGGGCTGCGGCTCACCGCGCCGCGCCGCCAGGTGCTCGCCGCGGTCGACGAGCTGCGCCACGCCACCCCCGAGGCGATCGGCGCCTGGCTGCGCGACCAGGCCGGCCCCGACGGCGCGGCCCCCGACACCTCGACCGTCTACCGCAACCTCGAGGTGCTCGAGCGCCTCGGGCTGGTCTGGCACACCCACCTCGGCAAGGGCGCGCCGGTCTACCACGCCGCGGCCGAGCACCGGCACCTGCACGTGGTCTGCCAGTCGTGCGGCACCATCGCCTCGGCCGATCCGGCGCTGCTCGACGGCGCCGCGGAACGTCTGGCCGCCGATCTCGGTTTCACCGTGGACGTGGGGCACGTCGCGCTCTCCGGGACCTGCCGCGACTGCCGGGACCGAGCCGGAACGGAGCACTCATGAACCCCCTGCTGGACCGCCCGGGAGCGGTGGCAGTCGAGAGCGGCGGGGCCGCCGCCGGCTCTGCTGAGATCCCGGCCGTCGCCGCCCACTACGGCGACCCCCTGCGCGAGCAGCGCCTGCTGGCCGAGGGCGCCGGGCTGGTCGACCGCAGCGACCGCGACGTGCTGGCGATCCCCGGCCCCGACCGGCTGACCTGGCTGCACAGCCTCACCAGCCAGCACCTCGAGCGGCTCGCCGACGGCGCCGGCACCGAGGCGCTGGTCCTCTCGCCGAACGGGCACGTCGAGCACCACCTGGTCCTGGCCGACCTCGCGGGCACCACGTGGGTCGACGTCGAGCCGGGCACCGGCGCCGGGCTGCTGGGCTTCCTGCAGCGGATGGTCTTCATGCTCCGCGTCGAGCCCGCGCTCGTCACCGACGGGTGGGCGGTGCTCTCGCTCGTCGGCCCGCGGGGCGCCGACGTGCTCGCCGCGGCCGGTCTGCCCGTGCCCGACGCGGTCACCCCGCTCGACGGCGGCGGCTTCGCCCGCCGGATGCCCGCGATCGGCGACGGGACCGCCGCCGTCGTCGACCTGGTCGTCCCGCGCGCGTCGGTGGGGGAGCTGGCCGACCGGCTGCTCGCCGCCGGCGCCGGCCCCGCCGGGCTCGACGCGTACGAGGCGCTGCGGGTGGAGGCGCGGCGGCCGCGGGCCGGCGTCGACAGCGACCACCGCACCATCCCCAACGAGCTGGAGTGGCTCACCACCGCCGTCCACCTGGAGAAGGGGTGCTACCGCGGGCAGGAGACCGTCGCCCGGGTGCACAACCTCGGCCGCCCGCCGCGGCGGCTGGTGCTGCTGCACCTCGACGGCGTGAGCGAGGAGCTGCCCGCGCCCGGCACGCCGGTGCAGGCCGGCCCGCGCGAGGTGGGCCGGGTGGGGACCGTCGTCCGCCACCACGAGCTCGGCGTCGTCGCCCTGGCGCTGGTGAAGCGGTCCGTGCAGCCGGGCACCGCGCTCACCGTGGGCGGGGCGGCGGCCGCGATCGACCCCGACGACGCGCCGGCCGAGGTGGACGACGCGCTCGCCGCGGCCCGGGAGCGCGTGCGCGCGGTCCGGTCTGCGAACATCGGCCGGTGACCCAGGGCACGCTGATCACCCTCGCCCCCACGGGGGCGGAGTCGGCCAAGGCCGACGTCCCGGCGCTGCCGGTCACCGTCGAGGAGGTCGTGCGCACCGCCCGCGACTGCGAGGCGGTGGGCGCCGCGGTGGTCCACCTGCACGTGCGCGGCGAGGACGCCCGCCCGACCCTCGACCTGGGCCGCTGCCGCGAGGTGGTCGCCGCCGTGCGCCAGGCCACCGACCTGGTCGTGCAGATCTCCACCGGCGGCGCGGTCACCGACCCGTTCGACGCCCGCCTCGCCGTCCTCGGCGTCGAGCCCGACGCCGCCTCGCTGTCGCTGGGCACCGTCAACTTCGGCCGCGACGTGTTCAGCAACCCGTGGGACCTCATCGTCGAGCTGCACACGCAGATGCAGCAGCGCGGGATCGTCCCCGAGTACGAGGTCTTCGACCTCGGGCACCTGGCCACCCTGCAGCGGCTGCTCGACCGCCACGGCCCGCCGCACGGCGGGCACGTGCACGTCGACCTCGTCATGGGGGTCCCCGGCGGCATGCCGGGGACGACGCAGGCGCTCGCCGCCTGCCTGCCCCTGCTCCCCGCCGGGGCGACCTTCGCCGCGACCGGCGTGGGCCGCACCTCGCTGCCGGTGATGCTCGCCGCCCTCTCGGCCGGCGGTCACCTCCGGGTGGGCATGGAGGACACGCTCACCTACGCTCCCGGCGAACCGGTGCGCGACAACGCACAGTTGGTGGCGCGGGCCGCCGGGCTGGCCCGCATCGCCCAGCGCCCGCCGCTGACGACCGACCAGGCCCGGGCCCTGCTCGGCATCGGAAGAAACCTCGTGGAGGCCTCCTCGTGACTCCCCAGCCGACCCCCGCCGGCGGCGCCGCCGTGGACGCGCTCCTCGACCCGGGCTTCGTCGAGAACGCGGTGCACCAGCCGATGGCCGAGGTCCGCCGGCTGCGCCGCACGGCCGAGCAGGAGGAGGTCAACCTCTCCTACACCCGGCGCCTGCTGCAGGGCCGGCTCGACATCGTCCGGCGGGAGCTGCAGCGCCGCGCCGACAACGACGGCCGCTCGCTGGTCGACCTGCTGCCCGAGATCCTCGCCGAGAAGGGCCGCGGCCCGGCGCACGGCCTCGGCCGGCACCAGACCGTGCAGCCGGCGGCGCCGGAGGAGTACGAGTCGTGGGTCAACGGCCTCACCGACGTCGACCTCTCCGCGATCACCGAGCTCTCCGACGCGAAGCTGGAGAAGGCCGCCCGCGCCCTGGCCGAGGCCGAGACCGGCCTGTCGGAGCGCCGCCGCGGCGTGCAGCAGGTGATGGACGCGCTCGCCGGGGAGCTGGGCCGCCGTTACCGCGACGGCGAGGCCGACGTCGCCGCCCTCCTGGCCGACGAGGGGCGCCACTGAACGGCTGGCCGGACAACCCGGTCCTGGTCGAGGTCCGGCGCTCGGGGTTCCTCGAGTCGGTGCACCGGGGCGCCCTCGTCGTCCTCGGGGCCGACGGCGCGGTCCTCGCCGCCGCCGGCGCGGTCGACCGGCCGGTCCTGCCGCGCTCGGCGAACAAGCCGGTGCAGGCGACGGCGTTCCTCGCCGCCGGCTGGGCGCCCCGCTCCGCCGAGGAGCTCGCCATCGGCGCGGCCTCGCACTCCGGCGAGGACGGTCACCGCGAGCTGGTCGCCGGCATGCTCGCCGCCATCGGGCTGGGCCCGGAGCACCTGGGCTGCCCGCCCGCCCTGCCGCTGCACGAGCCGACCAGGGCGCGGTGGCTGGCCGGGGGTCGGGCGCCGGAGCGCCTGGCGATGAACTGCTCGGGCAAGCACGCCGCGATGCTGTCGGCCTGCGTGGCGGCCGGCTGGGACCCGCACGGCTACCTCGACCCGGGGCACCCGCTGCAGCGGGCGGTCGAGGCCCGGCTCGCCGAGACGGCGGAGGAGCCGGTCGAGGCCGTCGTCGTCGACGGCTGCGGGGCGCCGCAGCACGCCCTCACCCTGACCGGTCTCGCCCGCGGGGTGCTGTCGCTGGTGACGGCGCCCGAGGGCAGCCGGGAGCGGTCGGTGGCCGACGCGATGCGCGCCTCCCCGTGGCTGGTCGCCGGCACCGGCCGGGAGGACACCGAGCTGATGCGCGCCGTCCCCGGCCTGCTGGTCAAGGGCGGGGCCGACGGCGTGCACGTCGCCGCGCTGCCCGGCGGTGGTGCGGTGGCGCTCAAGCTGGACGACGGCGGGGACCGCGGCCGCACGCCCGCGCTGGCCGCTGGCCTGCGCCGGCTCGGGGTCCCCGCCGACCTGCTCGGCCCGTGGTTGCTGGGCCCCGTCCGCGGTGGGGACGGTGTGGTGGGTGAGATCCGACCCTCAGCGGCGATAACCGCCTGACCTGCGGATTCCGGTGTGATGATGGTCACCGTCGCGTGCTAGCAGTACCGCTTGCAGCAGCTAGCACCTGCGGCTAGCGTCGTACCCGTGCAGAAGCCGACGGAGTTCGTGCGGGAGCAGGTGACGACGGTCCGCGAGACGGTGGACCGGATCGCCGGCTCGGTCGCGGACACCGTGGCCGCGGCGCCCACGGCCTCGGCGGTGGGTGACTTCATCCGCGAGCAGCGCCACGCCGCGCGCGTCTCCGTGCGCGAGCTGGCCCGCTCCGCCGGCGTCAGCAACCCGTACCTGTCCCAGGTGGAGCGGGGCCTCCGCAAGCCGTCGGCGGAGGTCCTCGCAGCGATCGCCCGGGGCCTGAAGATCTCGGCCGAGACGCTCTACGAGCAGGCCGGGATCCTCGACCGGCGGCCCGGCAACGCCGACACCGTGGCGGCGATCCGCTCGGACGACGCGCTGTCGGAGCGGCACAAGGCGGTGCTGCTCGAGCTCTACGAGACCTACGTCCGCGAGCACGCAGCAGCCGCCGCGACCACCCCCCGCACCGCCCCCGACCCCCGATCCTCCGAGGAGACAGCATGACCCCCACCGACACCGTGAAGCAGTACGGCGAGACCGCCGTCAAGCTCACCAAGACCCAGCTGCTGGCGACCATCGGCGCCGGCGACCTCGCCGTCGAGCGCGCCAAGGCCGTCGTGGGCACCCTCCGCTCCCGCGCCGAGGCCCTGCCCGGCGAGGCCAAGGTCCAGGCCGACCTCGGCGTCAAGGAGGCCCGCACCCGGGCCACCGAGGCCGTGAGCACCGCCCGCACCCGGGCCCACGAGCTCGCCGTCGCCGCCCGGCCCGAGTCGGTGCGCAGCACCGTCGCCGGTCTGGTCGAGACCGCCCGCACCCAGGCGCTGGCCACCGTCGAGTCGCTCGCCGAGCGCGGCGCCGTCGTGGTCGACGAGCTGCGTCGCCAGCCCGGCTTCCGCCGCGTCGTGACCCGTGCCGAGCGCGCCGTCGACACCGTCGAGGACGCCCTCGAGGACGTGCTCGAGGAGACCGCGGAGAAGGTCCAGGACGCCTCCGACGAGGTGACCTCCGTCGCGCAGAAGACCGCTGCCAAGGCCACCAAGGTGACCGCCAAGGCCGAGAAGGCGACCGCCGAGGCCGCCGAGTCCGCCAAGGAGACGGTCGAGGCCGCCGCCGCCGAGCCGGTCCAGCCGGCCACGCGCACGCCGCGCACCACCGCGGCCCGCAAGGCCACCCCGGCCAAGGCGACCTCCTCCGTGGGCGAGGCGCGCACCACCCGCGCCCGCACCGCGAAGCCGGCCGACCCGACCGCCGTCCCGGCCAAGAAGGCCTGACGCCGGATCGCCGAACCAGGGCCCCGGAGCTGCCACGAGCGCTCCGGGGCCCTGTGGCGTCCCCGGGACCTCACCCCTGCGGAGCGCGATCGCCCGCGATGAGCCGGGACGAGGCCGCTCCCGCGGGTACCCTGCCCCCATGACGTTCGACGCGCTCCTGCTGACGGCCCTGTACTGGGCCGCGCTGGCACTCCCGGTCTGGGCGTTCGTCGACGCCGTCATCCGGCCCGCGACCGCCTACGTGGCCACCGGCAAGCTGTCCAAGCCGGCCTGGGTCGGGATCACCGCCCTCGCCGCGGTGGTCCTGTTCTTCCGCGGGCCGCTGGACTTCTTCGGGCTCCCCGCCGTCATCGCCGCCGTCGTCTACCTCGTCGACGTCCGGCCGGCGGTGCGCGGGCTGCGCCGCGGCAACAGCTGGTGAGCTAGCGCCGGGTGTCCGGCGGCAGCACGATCCACAGCACCACGTAGGCGATGAACTGCGGGCCGGGCAGGATGCAGGACAGCACGAACGCCAGGCGCAGCGCCGTCGTCGACAGGCCGTAGCGGCGGGCGATGCCGGCGCAGACACCCCCGAGCACCTTGTTCTGCGTGTCGCGGGCGAGCCGGCGGGGGACGGGCGGCGTCATGCCTGCCGACCCTACGGTGCAGACGTGGACCTGCGCGCCGTCCTGGGCGACATCACCGAGGCCGACGTGGACGTCGTCGTGAACGCGGCCAACCCCGGGCTGCTCGGGGGCGGCGGCGTGGACGGCGCCGTCCACCGGGCCGGCGGGCCGGAGATCCTCGCCGAGTGCCGGGCGCTGAAGGCCCGGCTGCCCGAGGGACGGCTGCCCCGGGGCGACGCCGTCGCGACGACGGCCGGGCGGCTGCCCGCGCGCTGGGTCGTGCACACCGCCGGGCCGATCTGGTCGGCGACCGAGGACCGCTCGGCGGTGCTGCGCTCCTGCTACGCCACGAGCCTGCGGGTGGCCGACGGGCTGGGCGCCCGCAGTGTCGCGTTCCCCGCCGTCTCGGCCGGCATCTACGGCTGGCCCCTGGACGACGCGGCGCGGCAGGCCGTCGCGGGCGTGCGCTCGGTCGCCGTCGAGCACGTGGCCGAGGTGCGGTTCGTGCTGTTCTCCGCGGAGGCGCTGGCCGCGTTCGAGGCCGCGCTCAGCGGCTGAAGACGCCCTCCGGTGGCTCGGGGGAGGGCTGCGCCTCGGCGTCGGGCACCGGCCGGGCGTCCCCGGCGAAGCGGACCAGGTCGCCCCCGGCGACGACGCGCGAGGGCATCGGGTCGCCGGCGCAGCGGCGGACGAGCGCGGGCACCGGCAGCGGCGCGTCGGAGGCGACCGCGACCAGGTTGCCGAACCGCCGGCCGCGCAGCGTGCCCGGCTCGGCGAGGACGCAGACGTGCCGGAACACCGCCCGCAGGGTCGCCACCTGCGTCCGCGCGAACGCCAGCGGCGGGCCGTCGGCCACGTTGGCGGCGAGCACGCCGCCGGGCCGCAGCACGCGGTGCACCTCGCAGGCGAACTCGACCGTGGTCAGGTGCGCCGGGGTGCGCGCACCGGCGAAGACGTCGACGACGACCACGTCGGCGCTGCCCGGGTGCATGGAGGCGAGCGCCTCGCGGGCGTCGGCGGCCCGCACCCGCACCCGCGCGTCCCGCGGCAGCGGCAGGTGTGCCCGCACCAGCTCGGTGAGCGGCTCGTCGATCTCGGCCACCCGCTGGCGCGAGCCCGGGCGGGTGGCGGCGACGTATCGGGGCAGCGTGAGCGCGCCGCCGCCCAGGTGGACGACGTCGAGCGGCCGGCCCTCCTCGGCGGCGAGGTCCAGCACGTGCCCCATCCGCCGGACGTACTCGAACTCCAGGTGGGTCGGCTCGTCGAGGTCGACGTGCGACTGCGGCGTGCCGTTCACCAGGAGCACCCAGGAGGCGTCGCGGTCGGCGTCGCCGAGCAGCTCGGCGGTGCCGCCGAGCACCGGCGTCGGCCCCGGCGGCAGCACCTCGTCGCGCCCCCTGCGTCGCGCCATCAGCGGCCGCGCAGCAGCGCCTCGGCGGCTGCGTCGCCCTCGACCCGCACCTCGGCCGGGCGACCCCACAGGTGCAGCAGCAGCTGGGTGCCCCCGCCGCGCACGTGCGCCTGCGCGGCGCCGGAGTGCGATCCGGCGACCTCGACCGCGCCGCGGGTCACCCGCACCTCCCACTCGCGGCCGGTGTCGGTGTCGGTGACCGCCACCACGGCCTCGGCGTCGCGCAGCGGCTCGGTGTGCGCCCACCGGGGGACGACGACGCCGAGCAGCTCGGCCACGCCGTCGGCGGCCAGCGCCGGTTCCAGCGGCGCGTGCGCGACGCCGGCCGCGGCCTCGAGGTCCATCCGGTGCACGGCCAGCTCGTGCGCCTGGCGGCGGGCCCACTCGGCGGCCACCTTGGGCGCGGCCGGGCTCATGTGCCAGGCGGGGGCGTCGGGCGGCGTCTCGCGCAGCGCCCGCACCAGGCCGCTCAGGCCCGCGCCGTACCAGTCGAGGAGGGCGCCGTCCGGTGCGCTGCGCCCGGCCGGCGGGGAGTCGGCGTGCCCGGCGGTGACGATCGCGGTCGCCCAGCGGTGCACCGTGCCCAGGTGCGCCACCAGGTCGGCCGCCGTCCACGCCGGCACCCACGGGACGACGACGCCGAGCCGGCCGTCGGCGTCCAGCTCGGCGGCGAGCACGCCCACCCGCTCGCCCTCCTCGACCACCGCCTCGATGCACCGCAGCCGGAACCGCTCGTCGGCCGTCACGCGGGCGCCACGGCCGACCAGCGGACCGTCACCTCGCCCTGCTTCCACCGCCTGGCCGGCCCGATCACGGGCCAGCCCTGCTCGGCGAGCGCCTCCACCGCGCCGGCCCAGCGCTGCCGCGGGCCGAACGCCGACAGGCTCGCGACGGCGGCCCAGGCGGCGTCGAAGGCCCGGAGGAAGTCGTGCACGGGCTGGCCGGGGACGTTGTGGTGGATGAGCGCCTTGGGCAGCCGCTCGGCGAGGTCGGACGGCGCCTGCAGGTCCGACACCCGCGCGGAGAAGGTGAGGGTGAGCGGGCCGTCGTCGTCCAGGGCCACCCACGCCGCGCGCCGTCCCCACTCGTCGCAGGTGCCCTCGACGACCAGCCCGCCCGGGGCGAGCGAGCTGCGCATGGTGTCCCACGCCCGGCTCGCCGACTCCAGGTCGTACTGGCGCAGCACGTTGAAGGCGCGCACGAGCACCGGCTGCAGCCCCGCCAGCTCGAACCCGCCCAGCCGGAAGTCGACCCGTGGCGGATCGCGGTCGGCGGCGACGGCGGTCACCCGCTCGGGGTCGATCTCCAGCCCCACGACCTCCAGCCCCTTGACCTCGGGGGCGAGCCGCTCGACCAGCTCCAGGGTGGTGACGGCGGAGGCGCCGTAGCCGAGGTCGACGACGAGCGGCCGCGCGGCGTCGCGCAGCCGAGGGACCTGCGTGGCGAGCAGCCAGCGGTCGACCCGGCGCAGGCGGTTGGCGTTGGTGGTGCCGCGGGTGGGCAGGCCGAGCGCGCGGGCGCGGCCGGCGGCGAGGCGGGGCGCCTTCTTGCGGACCGGTGGCAGGGTCGCCCGCTGCTTGTGGTCACTCCCGCCGCTCACCTGTCCGGAGCGTAGTCGCGGTTAGCGTGGACGCGTGCACGTGCGACGCGACGCCCGGCTGGCCGACCTCACCACCCTGGCGGTGGGCGGTCCGATCGACCGGCTCGTCGAGGTGACCGACGCCGCCGAGCTGGTCGAGGCCGTGCGGGATGCCGACGAGGCCGGCCGGCCGCTGCTGCTCCTGGGCGGCGGCTCGAACCTGGTGGCGCCCGACGAGGGGTGGCCCGGCGACGTCGTCGCGGTCCGCAGCCGCGGGATCGAGCGCACCGGCGACACGCTCGTCGTCCAGGCCGGTGAGGACTGGGACGGGCTCGTCGCGCGCACCGTCGCCGAGCGGCTGGCCGGCATGGAGGCGCTCTCCGGCATCCCCGGGTCGACCGGTGCGACGCCGGTGCAGAACGTGGGCGCCTACGGCCAGGAGGTCGCCCAGACGATCACCGCCGTGCGCGTGTGGGACCGCGCGGAGAAGAACGAGCGCACCCTCGCGCCGGCCGAGTGCGGCTTCGGCTACCGCGACAGCCGGCTCAAGCGCGAGCCCGGCCGGTTCGTCGTCCTCGAGGTCTCGTTCGCGCTGCACCCCGGCGACCTCTCGGCCCCGGTCGGGTACGCCGAGCTGGCCCGCACGCTGGGCGTCGAGCTGGGGGACCGGGCGCCGCTGGCCGACGTCCGCGAGGCGGTGCTGCGGCTGCGCCGCGGCAAGGGCATGGTGCTCGACCCCGCCGACCCCGACAGCCGCAGTGCCGGGTCGTTCTTCACCAACCCGGTCGTGCCGGCCGACCGCGCCGTCGACGGCTGCCCGAGCTGGCCGGCGCACGACGGGCAGGTCAAGCTCAGCGCCGCATGGCTGGTGCAGCACGCCGGCTTCGGCCGGGGCACCCGCGCCGGCCGCGTGGGGACGTCGTCGCGGCACAGCCTGGCCCTCACCACCGAGGACGGCGCCACCGCCGCCGAGCTCCTCGCCTTCGCCGACCGGGTGGTGGCCGCCGTCCGGGAGCGGTTCGGCGTGACGCTGGAACGCGAGCCCACCGCCCTGGAGGTGCCCTAGCCCGAAAAGCGCCTAGTCCTCGCGGTGGACCTTGTGCTGGGCGGCCTGCGCGCGGGGGCGCACGACCATGAGGTCGACGTTCACGTGGTGCGGCCGGGTCACCGTCCAGGCGATGCAGTCGGCGACGTCCTCGGCCACCAGCGGCTCGCGCACCCCCTGGTAGACCGCGTCGGCCTTCTCCTGCGAGCCCAACCGGATCCGCGAGAACTCCTCCGTGCGGACCATCCCGGGTGCGATCTCGATCACCCGCACCGGCTCGGCGACCAGCTCCAGCCGCAGGGTCTCCACCAGCGTGTGCACCCCGTGCTTGGCCGCGGTGTAGGAGGCACCGCCCTCGTAGCTGATCAAGCCGGCGGTGGAGCCGACGAACACGAGGTCACCGGCCCCGGAGGCGCGCAGCGCGGGCAGCAGCGCCTTGGTCAGCCGGACGGTGCCCAGCACGTTGACGTCGTAGGTGCGCGCCCACGAGTCGAGGTCGGCGTCGGCCACCGGGTTGGCGTCGAAGGCCCCGCCCGCGTTGTTGACCAGCACGTCCACCCGGTCGAGCTGCGCGCAGAAGGCGTCCACCGAGGCCTGGTCGGTGACGTCGAGCGGGAGCGCCCGCCCGCCGATCCGCCCGGCCAGCCCGGTCAGCCGGTCCAGCCGTCGCGCGCCGAGGACGACGTCGAACCCCTCCTCCGCCAAGCGCTCGGCGGTGGCCGCGCCGATGCCGCTCGAGGCGCCGGTGACGACGGCGACGCGGCCCGATCCGGAGGGCCGGGACGGGACGCGTGGTTGAGAGGTGGAGGGTCCGGGCATGTGGTCATCCTGACGCTGTTGCAGGATGGAGAGCCGGCAGGGGTGCGTTGACACCCCTCGTGCAGCCAGCAGCCAGGAACAGCAGGAGCGGGAGGTCACGCGTGCCCGCTCGCCGTTTCCGCCGGTCCGGGACCCCGCGCCGGGTCGCCACCCTCTCGGTGCACACCAGCCCGCTCGACCAGCCCGGGGCCGGGGACGCCGGCGGGATGAACGTCTACATCGTCGAGGTCTCCCGGCGGCTGGCCGCCCGCGGCATCGAGGTCGACGTCTTCACCCGCGCCACCTCCAGCGACCTGCCGCCGGTCGTCGAGATGAGCCCCGGCGTCACCGTCCGGCACGTCCCCGCCGGTCCGTTCGAGGACCTCGGCAAGGAAGAGCTGCCGGCGCAGCTGTGCGCCTTCACCGCCGCGGTGCTGCGCGAGGAGGCCCAGCACGAGCCCGGCCACTACGACGTCGTCCACTCGCACTACTGGCTCTCCGGGCAGGTGGGCTGGCTGGCCCGCGACCGGTGGAGCGTCCCGCTGGTGCACACCGCGCACACCCTGGCCAAGGTCAAGAACGCCGCGCTGGCCGCGGGGGACCGCCCCGAGCCCCGCGTCCGGGTGGTCGGCGAGGAGCAGGTGGTCGCCGAGGCCGACCGGCTGATCGCCAACACCGAGGAGGAGGCGCGCCAGCTGGTCCGCTTCTACGGCGCCGACCCGCGCCGCACGCTCGTGGTGCCGCCCGGCGTCGACCTCGACCGCTTCTCGCCGGGCGACCGGGTGGCGGCCCGGCGCGCGCTCGGCATCCGGCAGGACGCCGTCGTGCTGATGTTCGTCGGCCGGATCCAGCCGCTCAAGGCCCCCGACCTGCTGCTGGGGGCCGCGGCGCGGATGCTCGCCGACGACCCGTCGCTGCGCGACCGGCTCGAGGTGCACGTCATCGGCGCCCCCAGCGGGTCCGGCCTGGAGGCGCCACGGCAGCTGGAGGAGCTGGCCACGCGGCTGGGCATCGGCGGGCTGGTCCGCTTCCTGCCCCCGCAGGCCCCGCACCGGCTGGCCGACCACTACCGCGCCGCCGACGTCGCCGTCGTCCCCAGCCACAACGAGTCCTTCGGCCTGGTGGCGCTGGAGGCGCAGGCCTGCGGGACGCCGGTGGTGGCCGCCGCCGTGGGCGGGCTGCCGACCGCGGTCCGCGACGGCGTCTCCGGCCTGCTCGTCGAGGGCCGCGACCCCGCCGACTACGCCGCGGCGATCCGCAGCGCGCTCGCCCGCCGGCCGTTCCTCGCCGCGGGCGCCCGCCGGCACGCGGCCCGGTTCTCGTGGGACCGCACCGCCGAGTCGCTGGTCGAGGCGTACTCCGCCGCCGCCTCCGAGATGGCCGCCGGCGTGCCGGCGCTGGCCCCGATCCGCGCCATCCCCGGCGCCTCGGTCGCGCGGTGAGCTCCGACGTCGTCGCGCGGCTCGACGAGGTGATCGGGCAGACCCTGCGCGACAGCGAGCTGGTGCACGAGCACCCCGCCGCCGGCCGGTGGCTGGTCGACCTGCCCGGCACGAAGAAGCTCAAGACCGTCTGCGGGCTGATCGTCGGCGAGCACGCGCTGCGGGTGGAGGCGTTCGTCTGCCGCCAGCCCGACGAGAACCGCGAGCAGCTGTGGACCTTCCTGCTGCAGCACAACGCCCGGATGTACGGCGTCGCGTACTCGATCGACAGCGTGGGCGACATCTACCTCACCGGCCGGCTGCCGCACGCCGCGGTGACCCCGGAGGAGATCGACCGCATCCTCGGCTCGGTGCTCAGCTACGCCGACGACCACTTCAACGCCATGCTCGAGATCGGCTTCGGCACCTCGATCCGGCGCGAGTGGGAGTGGCGGGTCAAGCGCGGGGAGTCGCTGCGCAACCTCGAGGCCTTCGCGGCCTTCGCCCAGCGGTCCGGGGGCGAGCGCCGCGGGTGACCGATCCGGCCGAGGAGGAGCGGCCGGGCTACGCCCGGCGGTGGTGGGTCCTCGCCACCATGACCGTCTGCCTCCTGGTCGTGATCACCGGCAACACGATCCTCAACGTCGCGCTGCCCACGCTGCAGCGGGAGCTCGACGCCACCCAGGGTGAGCTGCAGTGGGCGATCGACGCCTACATCCTCGTGTTCGCCGGCCTGCTGTTCTCCTGGGGCGTCATAGGTGACCGGATCGGCCGGCGCCGGACCCTGCTCATCGGCCTGACGGTGTTCGCGGTGGCGTCCACCTTCGCCGCCTTCAGCGGCAGCCCGGTCGAGCTGATCGTCTGGCGCGCGGTGATGGGCGTCGGCGGCGCCGCGGTCCAGCCGACGACGCTCGCCGTCATCACCAACGTCTTCCCGCCCCGCGAGCGCGGCCGCGCGATCGGCGTCTGGGCCGGGACGGCGGGCATCGCGGTCGCCGGCGGCCCGCTGGCCGGCGGGGCGGTGCTGCAGCACTTCTGGTGGGGCGCGGTGTTCCTCATCGGCGTCCCGGTCTGCCTGCTCGGGATCGCCGGCGTGCTCGCGGTCGTCCCGGAGTCGCGCGACCCGCAGCCGCGGCGCCTCGACGTGCCCGGCGTCCTGCTGTCCATCGTGGCCCTGGTGGGGCTGGTCTACGGCATCATCCGCGGCGGCTCCGGCGTCGGGTGGACCGACCCGACCGTCCTCGTCCCGCTGGGCGGCGGCATCGTGCTGCTGGCCCTGTTCGTCTGGCTGCAGCGCCGCTCGAGCCACCCCGCGCTGGACGTCTCGCTGTTCCGCAACCCCGCCTTCTCCGCGGCCGCCGCCGCGCTCGGGCTGAACTTCTTCGCCCTGCAGGGGGCGACCTTCTACCTCGTCTACTACCTGCAGGGCGGCCGCGGCTACACCGCGCTGCAGAGCGGTGCCCTGCTCATCCCGGTCGCCGTGGGCATGGCGGTCATGGCGCCGCGCAGCTCCCGGCTGGCCGAACGCTTCGGCCCGAAGGCGGTCTGCGCGGCCGGGTTCCTGGCGATCAGCGCCTCGTTCGCCGGCATCCAGCTGCTCGACCTCACCTCGCCGGTCTGGCTGATCGTCGTCCTGTTCTCGGTGCAGGGCCTGGGCATGGGCGCGGTGATGGCGCCGGCGACCGAGTCGATCATGTCGGTCGTGCCGCGGGACAAGGCCGGCGCGGGCGCCGCGGTGAACAACTCGGTGCGCCAGGTGGGCGGCGCGCTGGGGGTCGCGATCCTCGGGTCGCTGCTCACCGCCGCCTACCGCGACGACCTGGGCGACGCCCTCGAGCCGCTGCCGGCCGGGGTGCGCGACCAGGCGGGGGAGTCCGTCGTCGCCACCCTCGAGGTGGTCCGCCGGGTCACCGCGGGTGGCGATCCCGACCTCGCCGCGGCGGCCGGCGCCGTGGTGGAGCCCGCCCGCGAGGCGTTCGTCTCCGCGATGCACCTGACCGCCGTCGGCACCGCGACCGCCAGCCTGGTCGCCGCCGTCGTCGTCCTCACGTGGCTGCCGGGCCGGCGCAGCCGGAGCTGAGGCGCGCGGTCGATCAGGGCGCCCACCAGAAGGTCGTCGAGGTCGGCGTCCGGGGTGGCGCCAGCCGGGCCAGGGCGTCGGCGACCTCGGGGTCGCGCGATGCCGGCAGGCACAGCCGGCGCCGGGTGAACGCGAGCACCTCCGCCGGGTCGGCGTCACGCCACAGGTCCGGTCGCTCCCACCGCACGGACGACGGCCGCAGCCCCAGCTCGGCCAGCACCTCCTCGAACAGCGCGGACGTGGGGCCGTCCGGTCTGTCCTGGCCGTGGAAGTGCCGCCACAGCGGCGCCAGCGACGTCCACGGGTGGGTGTCGGTCAGCTCGACGACCACCCGCCGCCGGGCGTGCGCGGTCAGCTCGGTGAGGAACGGGACGAGGTCGGGCACGTTGTAGACGACGTTCGCGGCCACGACCACGTCGGCGGCGGGGACGGCGTCGGCGACGTCGGGCCAGCGACCGAGCCAGGTGCGCGCGGGCACGTCGCCCGCCGCGGCGCGGTAGCGGTCCAGCATCGCGGCGGACTCGTCGACGGCGAGCAGCTCGCCGGCGCCGGCGGGGATGCTGGCCCCGCCGCCACCGCAGCCGACGTCGAGGACGCTGCCCGGCAGCGCCGCGCGCACCGCGTCGAGGGTGGCCGCCGAGCCGCGCCCGCTGCCGAACAGCCCGGGTGGGAAGCCGTACGGCGACTCCGGGGCGGCGGCCAGGATCCGCGGGTCGATCGCCCACGCCGCCAGCTCCTCCGCCCACCGCCGCGCCGCGCTCACGGGTGAGATCCTGCCCTGACCGGTGCCGCCGGGGGAGGTTCGCGGTTAGCGTGGGGGTCGATGGACGGCAGCACCGCGCAGCAGCGCTTCGTCCGGGCGCTGATGGGCGTCGTGGCGGCCTCCGCGCTCGTCTACCCGATGCTGCTCTGCGCCGTCCAGCTCGTCTTCGCCCAGCTGTTCGACGTCGACGTCCTGGCCACCGTGCTGTGGCTGTCGGTGGCCGTGGTGTGCAGCGTCGGCTTCGTCGCGGCCGTGCGCTGGGGAGCCGCCCGCCGGATCCGCAGCTACTGGCTGCTGCTGGGATTGGCGCCGCCGGCCGCCTACGAGCTGTGGCTGGTCTGGCCGGCGATCACCGCCTGAGCGGGCCGGTCGGGCCGTCCGGCAGGATGAGGCCGTGACCACCGGAACCCTGGTACTGCTGCGCCACGGCGAGAGCGAGTGGAACAAGGCCAACCTGTTCACCGGGTGGGTCGACGTCCCGCTGTCGGACAAGGGGCGCGCCGAGGCCGCGCGCGGCGGCGAGCTGCTGGTCGAGACCGGGCTGCTGCCCGACGTCTGCCACACCTCGGTGCTCAAGCGGGCGATCGCCACGGCCGAGCTGGCGCTGGCCGCGGCCGACCGGCAGTGGATCCCGGTGAAGCGCTCCTGGCGGCTCAACGAGCGGCACTACGGCGCACTGCAGGGCAAGGACAAGGCCGCCACCCTCGCCGAGTACGGCGAGGAGCAGTTCATGACCTGGCGGCGCTCCTACGACACCCCGCCGCCGCCGATCGAGCCCGGCAGCGAGTACAGCCAGGACGGCGACGCCCGCTACGCGGTGCTGCCGCCCGAGGTGCGCCCGGCCACCGAGTGCCTGGCCGACGTCGTCGTCCGGATGCTGCCGTACTGGTACGACGCGATCGTCCCCGACCTGCGCACCGGGCGGACGGTGCTGGTCGCCGCGCACGGCAACAGCCTGCGGGCGCTGGTGAAGCACCTCGACGGCATGGGCGAGGAGGAGGTCGTCGGGCTGAACATCCCCACCGGCATCCCGCTGCGCTACGACCTCGACGACGACCTGCGCCCGGTCAAGCCCGGCGGCGAGTACCTCGACCCCGAGGCCGCGGCGGCGTCCATCGAGGCGGTCAAGAACCAGGGCAAGAAGAAGTAGGTCCGTCCAGATGCGCCTGAGGGGCGGCTCCCCACCGGGGAACCGCCCCTCAGGCGCAACTGGACGACGTCAGCTGGCGGTCGCGTGCATCTCCCGCTCGCCGGTCACCAGGTAGACGACCCGGCGGGCGACGCTGACGGCGTGGTCGGCGAACCGCTCGTAGTAGCGGCCGAGCAGCGTGACGTCGATCGCCGCCTCGATGCCGTGCGGCCACTCCTTGGACAGCAGCTCGCGGAACAGCTGCCGGTGCAGCTGGTCCATGAGGTCGTCGTCGGCCTCCAGGCGGGTCGCCGCCTCGACGTCGAGCTTGGCGATCACCGCGGCGGTCTGCGCGACCAGCCGCTCGGCGACGTGCCCGGCCTCGAGGAAGATCGGCCGCACCTCGGTGGGCACCGCCGCCTCCGGGAACCGCATGCGGGCGAGCTTGGCGACGTGGACGGCGAGGTCGCCCATGCGCTCGAGGTCGGCCACGATCCGCATCGCGGCGGTGATCGTGCGCAGGTCGGTGGCGACCGGCTGCTGCTGGGCGAGCAGCGTGAAGCAGCGCTGCTCGATGCTCTCGCGGGTGTCGTCGACGTGCTGGTCGCCGGCGATGACCAGGTCGGCCAGGGCGACGTCGGCGTCCAGCAGGGCGGTGGTGGCCTTGTGCATCGCCGAGCCCACCGTGTTGGCCATCTGGACCAGGCAGTTGTTGATGTCGGCGAGTTCCTCGTGGTACTGCTGGCGCACTGTTCGTTGCCCCTCTCCCGGCCGCGTCGACCGGTGTTCCAAGACGCGCGTCTCCTGCAGGGTAGGAGGCCCCCTGGGTGCCCCAGCGGGCGCCGAGGTGAACGCAGGACCACACGACGGTGAACAGTCCCCCGGGACGGGTGACGTCGACCGCGAACCGTTCCTGGGTCGGCTTCCCGCGCACCTAGCATCGGTGGCGTGACGACGCTGGTCGTGCTCCTGATCGGCCTCGCCGTCGGCGCCGGGATCGCCGCGGCGGTGCTGGTGCCGCGCGTGCGCGCGGCCCGGGAGGACCGGACCCCCGAGCCGGCCGGGGCGCCGTCGGAGGCGGCCCTGGCCCGGCGGCTGGTCGACCTCATGGACCCCGCGGTCGTCCTCCTCGACGCCGACGACGTCCTCGTCCTCGCCAACCCCGCCGCTCGCGCCCTGGGCATCGTGCGCGACACCCGCCTGCTGGTGCCCGAGCTGCTCCAGCTCTCCCTCGAGGTGCGCACCGGCGGCAGCCGGCGCCGCGACGTCCGCCTGCCCGGCGGGCTGGTCGGCAGCGGCCCGCGGCTGATGGAGGTGCACGGCGTGCGCCTCGACAGCGGCGCGGCGCCGCCGCCCGGGCCGGTCGCGCTCATCCTGTCCGACGTCACCGAGGTGCGCCGCGGCGAGGCGGTCCGCCGCGACTTCGTCGCGAACGTCGGCCACGAGCTCAAGACGCCGGTGGGGGCGCTGGCGCTGCTCGCCGAGGCGCTGCAGGACGCCGCCGACGACCCCGACACGGTGCGGCGCTTCGCCGAGCGGGCCGGGCACGAGGCCGAGCGGCTGGGCCGGCTGGTGCGCGAGCTCATCGACCTCTCCCGGCTGCAGGGCGCCGAGCCGCTGCCCGACCTCGAGCCGGTCGCCGTCGACACGGTCATCGCCGAGGCCGTCGACCGCACCCGCACCGCCGCGGCCGCCAAGAAGATCGCCATCGCGACCGGCGGGGAGCACGGGCTCGTCGTCCGCGGCGTGGAGGCGCAGCTGGCCACCGCGGTGACCAACCTGCTGGCCAACGCCGTCGCGTACAGCCCCGAGGACACGAAGATCGCCGTCGCCGCCCGCGGCCGCTCCGGGTTCGCCGAGATCGCGGTGACCGACAGCGGGATCGGCATCCCGCGGGCCGACCGCAGCCGGATCTTCGAGCGCTTCTACCGGGTCGACCAGTCGCGGGCGAGCCGCACCGGCGGCACCGGGCTCGGCCTGGCGATCGTCAAGCACGTCGCCAACAACCACGGTGGCTCGGTCACCGTCTGGAGCGAGGAGGGCGTCGGCTCGACGTTCACGCTCCGCATCCCCCTGGCGAACGACGTCCCCGCGGCCGGGCCCGCCGGGGAGGAGCAGGAACCGGCGGACGACGTCGTCGCCGCCGACGTCTCGAGAGGACGGGAATGACGCGGGTACTGGTGGTCGAGGACGAGGAGTCGTTCTCCGACGCGCTGTCCTACATGCTCAAGCGCGAGGGGTTCGAGGCCGCCGTCGCCGCGACGGGGCCGGACGCCCTGGCGGAGTTCGACCGCGGCGGCGCCGACATCGTGCTGCTCGACCTCATGCTCCCCGGCCTGCCCGGCACCGAGGTGTGCCGTCAGCTGCGCAGCCGCAGCAACGTGCCGATCATCATGCTCACGGCCAAGGACGGCGAGATCGACAAGGTCGTCGGCCTGGAGCTGGGCGCCGACGACTACGTCACGAAGCCGTACTCGGCGCGCGAGCTGGTGGCCCGGATCCGCGCGGTGCTGCGCCGCCGCGGCGAGGGGGAGGCGCCGGCCGAGCCGGTGCTCGAGGCCGGGCCGGTCCGGATGGACGTCGAGCGGCACGTCGTGGCCGTGGACGGCGAGCCGGTGGCGCTGCCGCTCAAGGAGTTCGACCTGCTCGAGCTCCTGATGCGCAACGCCGGCCGGGTGCTCACCCGCATGCAACTGATCGACCGGGTCTGGGGTTCGGACTACGTGGGCGACACCAAGACCCTCGACGTCCACGTCAAGCGGCTGCGCGCCAAGATCGAGCCCGACCCGGCCAACCCCCGCTACCTGCTGACGGTCCGCGGCCTGGGCTACAAGCTGGAGGCCTGAGGCTCCTCGAGCGGCGGGCCCGCCGGGTCCGCCCTCGGGGAGCCCCCGACGGGGCTACTGCCCCCGGCCCGTCTCGTCCTGCAGCTCGTCGATCTTCCGCGAGGCGTCGGCCTTGGTCAGCTCGTCGGGCACGTCCTCGCCCGCCTCGCGGGCGAGGGTCTGCAGGTAGCTCTTCTGGGCGCCGGTGGCGGGTTCGTCCCCGGTCACCCAGTCGGACGGGTCCTTCTCCGCGGTGCGGTCCTGCTGCGGTTCGCTCATGTGTTCGACTCTAGGCCGGGATGAGCTCCGCCGCCTCCCGAGCCGGGACGACCGGGGTGGCCTCGGCCCAGCGCCGGCCGGTGCGGTGGACGTGCGTCTCGCCGCAGGGGCACGCGACGGTGACGGCGATGTGGTCGGCGTGGTTGGCGATCCCGCGGATCTGCAGCGCGGAGATCAGCTCGTCGCGGCCGGTGACGGGGCAGGTGATCAGCAACATGCGGACAGCCTGCTGCGGCACCGCGGTCCGCACGAGTGGCAGGACTGACCGCTATCGCATCTTTTCTGCCACACTGTCGGCATGACCGTCCCGGACCGTCCCCTCGTGGTCAGCGTCGTCCTCGCCGACGGCCTCGTCGGCAGCTTCGGCCTCGGCGTCTGCCACGAGGTGTTCGCCTACGACCGCCGGCACCTCGGGCTGCCCCGGTTCGACTTCGGTCTGGTGGCCGAGGTGCCGGGCATCCTGCGCACCGACACCGGCCTGGGCGTCGTGGTCGAGCACGGGCTGGAGCGCATCGACCGGTCCGACATCGTGCTCATCACCGCGTGGGAGCTGTTCGAGCACGTGCCGTCGGAGGCGATGCTCGACGCGCTGCGCCGCGCGCACGCCCGGGGCGCGCAGCTGATCAGCCACTGCACCGGTGTCTTCGTGCTCGCCGCCGCCGGGCTGCTCGGCGGGCTCCGGGTGACCACGCACTGGCGCTACGCCGGCGAGCTCGCCGCCCGCTTCCCGGAGCTGGACGTCGACCCGGCGGTGCTCTACGTCGACAACGGCTCGGTCATCACCGGCGCGGGCACCGCGGCCGGGGTGGACACGCTGCTGCACCTGGTGCGGCGCGAGTGGGGGGCGGCCGCGGCGAACGCGCTGGCCCGCGAGATGGTCGTGCCCCCGCACCGCGACGGCGGGCAGGCGCAGTTCATCGACGCACCCGTCCCGGCCTGCGCCGACGACCTGCTCGGCGCCGTCCTGGAGTGGGCGACCGGCCACCTGGCCGAGGACATCAGCGTGGAGCTGCTGGCCCGGCGGGCGCTCATGAGCCCGCGGAGCTTCGCCCGCCGGTTCAAGGCCACGACGGGCACCACCCCGCACGCCTGGCTGCTCGGCCAGCGGCTGGCCGCGGCCGAGGAGCTGCTGGAGAACACGGACGCGCCGGTGGAGGAGATCGCCCGCCTGGTCGGCTTCGGCACCGCGGCCGGGCTGCGGGAGCAGTTCACCCGCCGGCGGGGCGTCTCGCCGCGGGCCTACCGGCAGACCTTCCGAGCGGTGGGGGCGCCCAGCGGCTCAGCCGCCGGGACGGCGCCGGTGCAGCTCGACGAGCACCGGCTCGGGGCTGGCCGGGTGCGGCGCGACGAGGCCGGCGTCGAGGCGGGCCTCGGCCAGCCGGCGTAGCTCCTCGTAGGCCGGGCCGCCGATCAGCCCGGTGAGCTCGGCCTCGTAGGTGAGCACGAGCGGCTCGGGGGAGACGTGCGCGGCCGGCGAGCCGGTGCACCACCAGTGCAGGTCGTGCCCGCCGGGACCCCAGCCGCGGCGGTCGAACTCGCCGATCGTCGTCACCAGGACCTTGGTGCCGTCGGGGCGCTCGACGTGCTCCTGCTCGCGGCGCACCGGCAGCTGCCAGCAGACGTCGGGCTTGGTGGTCATCGGGTGCAGTCCGGTGCGCAGCGCCATGCGGTGCAGCGCGCAGCCGGTGCCGCCGGGGTGGCCCGGGCGGTTGAGGAAGACGCAGGCGCCGTCGACCACGCGGGTGCGCAGCGAGCGGACGCCGTCGGCCTCGTCGGGGGCCACCCCGTCCTCGGCATCGTCCTGCTCGGTCCAGTCCCCGCGGCCGACGGGCGCGAGCTGCCAGTCGTCGTCGGTGAGGTCGGCCACCGCGGCGGTGACCCGCAGCAGGTCGTCCTCCTCGGTGAAGAACGCGCCGTGGCTGCAGCAGCCGTCGTCCGGCCGGCCGGGGACGACGCCGGCGCAGCCGCGGCCGAAGATGCAGGTCCAGGCGGAGGTGAGCCAGGTGAGATCGGCGCGGACGACGTGCTCCGGGTCGGCGGGGTCGGGGAACGTCACCCACTCGCGCGCGAAGTCGAGCGGCACCTCGGGCGGCGGCTCGTCGGACACCCCGCCAGCCTAGGCGCCGCCCGATCCGTGTCCGGTCGGTGCGGGTGATCGCGACCGGGCAGACTGTGACCATGCGGTTGGGAGTCCTGGACGTCGGGTCGAACACGGTGCACCTCCTCGTGGTCGACGCCCACGCGGGCGCGCACCCGACCCCGATGCACGACGACCGCGAGCTGCTGCGGCTGGCCGAGCACGTCGGCAAGGACGACAAGCTGTCCAAGGCGGGGGAGAAGGCCCTGGTCCGGGCGGTGCAGAAGGCCTGCGACCAGGCCGAGAAGCAGGGCTGCGAGGACTTCATGGCCCTGGTCACCTCGGCGATCCGCGAGGCCGAGAACGGTCTGGAGGTGCTCGACCGGGTCAGGAAGCAGACCGGTGTCGACCTCACGGTCCTCAGCGGCGAGGACGAGGCCCGGCTGACCTTCCTCGCCGTCCGCCGGTGGTTCGGCTGGAGCGCCGGCCGGCTGCTCGTCCTCGACATCGGCGGCGGGTCGCTGGAGCTCGCTGGCGGGGTGGACGAGGAGCCCGAGGTCGCGCTCTCGCTGCCGCTGGGCGCGGGGCGGATGACCCGGAAGTTCCTGCCCGAGGCCCGCACCGGCGGGCGGCCCGACCTCAAGGCGCTGCGCGCCCTCGACGAGCACGCCGAGCGGCTGATCGAGCCGGCCGCCCGCAAGCTGAGCGCCCTCGGCACGCCCGACCTGGTGGCGGCCACCAGCAAGACCTTCCGCACGCTGGCCCGCCTGAACGGCGCCGCGCCCTACTCGGCGGGGCTGCAGGTCGACCGCCGGCTCACGCTCACCGGTCTCGGCCAGCTGGTCGGGTTCGTGTCGCGCATCGAGTCCGGCGCGCTCGCCGAGCTGCCCGGCGTCTCGCCCGACCGCGCCCACCAGATCCCGGCCGGCGCGGTCGTCGCGCAGGCGGCGATGCGGGCGCTCGACGTGCCGTCGGTGCGGATCTGCCCGTGGGCGTTGCGCGAAGGTGTCATCCTGCGTCGACTCGACTCGTTGGAAGGGGCGTGATGGCCGAACCACGGCGGGACCCCGAGACCGGGGGCCGTTCCCTCGCGGAGATCCTCCGGGAGGCCGGCATCGAGTCCCCGACCCGCGGCCAGCGGCGGCGGAGGGTGGACGATCCCGACGACACCGGCATCCGGCAGCGCCGCGCCGAGGCGGAGGAGACCTCCGACACCGGCCGGGTCGGCGGGCGGCCCTACGGCCGGCGCGCGGGCGACCTGCGCATCGCGGCGTCCGCGCCGGCCGATCCGCAGACCGCGGCCATCCCCGGTGTCCGCCCCTCCGGCAAGCCCGAGGTGCCCGGCGCCGCCGCGCAGACCGGTGCGGTGCGCGACCGGCGGGCCGGCGACCAGCGCGGTGCCGGTGGCGACCGCCGCCAGGCCGACCGGCGGCCGGACGACGACCGCTCCACCGGTCGCGTCGGCGAGCGCCGCCAGGGCGACCGCCGGCTCGCCGACCGCCGGGTCGAGGACCGCCGTCCCGACGGCGACCGGTCCACGGGCCGGGTCGCCGACCGCCCGCTCGACGACGACCGGTCGACCGGCCGGGTCGGCGACCGGCGGGCCGTCGAGCCGCGCCCCGAGCGGCGCGCCGGCGACCGCCGGGCGGACGACGACCGCTCGACCGGCCGGGTCGGCGAGCGCCGCAAGCCGGCGGCACCGCCGCTCGAGGAGCGCCGGGTGCCGCCGCCGGCCGAGCCGCTCGACGACAACCCGTCGACGGGGCCGATCCCCGTCGTCACCGACGAGGCCGACGCCGCGGACCTGGACGGCACGCCGAAGGAGAGCGCGCTCGCCTGGGTCCGCTTCGGCGGTGAGCTGGTGATCGCCCTGGCCGCGGGGGTCGGGATCTACTTCCTGTTCACGGTGATCTGGGAGACCTTGCCGCACCTCGCCGTCCTGGTGGCGCCGCTCGCGGTCACCGGGCTGGTGGCCGGCGTCGGTGCCTACCGGCACAAGATGTCGCGCGACCCCGTGGGCCCGAAGCTGCTCGCCGTCCTCGTCTTCGCCGGGGTGCTGCTCACCGTCGCCCCGGCTGCGGCGCTGCTGGCGACCGGCTAGGCGTCGACGGCCTCGTCGGCCGTCCGGCCGGCGAACTCCTCGACGATCGCGGCGCAGAACGCGTCGAGGTCGTCGGGCTTGCGGCTGGTGATCAGGTTGCCGTCGACGACGAGCTCCTCGTCGACCCACTCGCCCCGGCGTTGCGCAGATCGGTGCGCAGCGACGGCCACGAGGTCATCCGCCGGCCCCGGACGACGTCGGCCTCGGCCAGCACCCAGGGCGCGTGGCAGATCGCCGCCACCGGCTTGCCGGCGTCGAAGAAGGCCTTCACGAACGCCACGGCGTCGCTGTCGGCGCGCACGAAGTCCCCGTTGATGACGCCGCCGGGCAGCACGAGCGCCGTGTAGTCGTCGGGGTCGGCGTCGCCCAGGGTGGCGTGGACCTCCTTGCGGTCGGCCTTGTCGATGTGGTCGTAGGCGGTGATCGTCCCGGCCTCGAACGACACCAGCTCCGGTTCCGCCCCGGCCTCCTCGAGCGCCTGCCACGGCCGGTCGAGCTCGACCTGCTCGACGCCGTCGGTCGCGAGGACGGCGACCTTCATCCCGTCCAGTTCTCCTGCCATGCGGGCGCGGCTACCCCGGCCTCCGAGCAGGCACACACGCTCTGAGCACTACGGTTCTCCTCGTGCCTCTGATGACCCGGCCCGGCGTGCGCCGCCTGCTGGGCCGCTCCGTCGCCGGCCGGTTCGTCGCCGGGCCGACGGTCGACGACGCCCTGCGCGCGGCCGGCGAGCTGGTCGCCTCGGGCCGGTTGGTGGCGCTCGAGCACGTGGCCGAGGACCCCGGGGACGACGAGGCCGAACTCGGCGCGCTGGTCTCCCGCACGGCGGACGCCGGACTGGCCGCCTCCTGCGACCTGACCCTGTCGGTCCCCCGGCTCGGCGCCGCCCGTGCGCAGGCGCTGGCGACCGCCGCCGGGACCGCCGGGCTGGGCGTCGCGCTCGAGGGCCCCGCGGACGACGTCGCGGCCGTGGCCGCGGAGCTGCCGACCGCCGTGGTCGTCGTGCCGGCCCGCGAGCCGGGGGCCGAGGACCGCTGCCGGGCGCTGGCCGACCGGCGCGTCCGGCTCGTCGGGGGCCGCGGTGCGGCCACGGACCTGGCGTTCGTGCGCTGCCTCAACGTCCTCATGTCCGGCGCCGGGTCGCCGGGCGTCGCCACCTCCGACCCCCGCCTGCTGGCGATCGCGGGGGAGCGCGCGGCCTGGAACGGCCGC